>NZ_JAUBQR010000461.1:0-1200 GCF_036701385.1 Microcoleus sp. Pol12B4
AAACCCACAATTAGGGCATACCACCGCACCGTCTTGCCATCCTTATCGGGAATTAAAGGAATCAGCAAGGACGCAGCAATGGGAAACAGAATTGTTGTTGTTAACCAGGGAAAGTTAGCTGTATCCATTGCGTTTTAAAATGATCCATCAGTTATTAGGTTTAAACACATTTTGGCAATTTTAGCCTAAATTTTATACTTTCTTTAGACGGAACATTTTTTTTTGCTATTATTTGCACAAATTATGCGATCGCAACAGTTAAGTTTAATCAAATATTTATTTCTATTTGCTAATTGTCAATGGTTAGTTATTGAGCTAATACCATTTCTTAAAATATCTCCTCGTGGGGATACGATCATGCCCAAAGCGTGTGAAATTAACTCTAAAAACTTTTGTATCTTTCATCTTTCGTTGCTCGCCCAGTTCAGCTCCCCCTAAATCCCCCTTAAGAAAGGGGACTTTGAGAGAATACTCTTGTTCCCCCTATCAAGGGGGGTTAGGGGGGATCTAGACTTCGAGACAAACAAAAGATACGGTAGGTTTGATATTAAGTTGACACGCTTTGGACAATGCCGTTTCCTAAAAGATTTAACTGACTCCAGAAACGATCGCAAAACCCAGAACTGCGACAAACACAATCAGGGCATAAAATTGAGCGCGACCGCTCTCAAAGTATTTCAAACCTTCGCCGCTAACCAGGGTGATAAGCCCTGTTAAGTTGACTACACCATCGACGACTCGCAAATCCACTTCCATGACTTGCCGCGCTAAACGGCGGCTGCCTTTGACAAAGAGAAAATCGTTGATATCGTCGAGATACCACTTGTTGAGGGAGAACTCGTAAAGCGGTTTGATTTTTTGGGCGATCGCACTTGGGTCAATTTTACGGCTCAAATACATCAGAGAAGCCAAAGTAATGCCCAGCAAAGCAATACCTACAGAGCTTCCGCCCATGATTAGAAATTCCGTCAAATTGAACTCAGCAGCGTGTTCCAAAACTTCTTCGAGAGACTCGCCTGGAGCACGAACAAACTGCTCGAAATAATTGGCAAACGGCGTACCGAGAAAACCGATAAACACAGAAGGTACTGCCAGCAATACTAACGGCAGAGCCATTGTCAGAGGAGATTCGTGAGGCAAATGGTCGTGCTCATCGTGACTGTCGCCAGTTGATGCCAATTCCTTAACGTTCATCGCTCC
>NZ_JAUBQR010000332.1:0-4588 GCF_036701385.1 Microcoleus sp. Pol12B4
AAATAACTGCGCGCTGACGCCTGTGTTTCTGTGAATTCATGGGAAATATCTCCATTGGCATATACGGTGAACATGGCAAAAGTAGATACCCTTGGGGTGCGGGTATCTCGCTCATTTCACTGTTGTTGAGGTCTACAAATGTAGAAATGCACTCTGAGATTTTTTGAGAGTCCCTGATTTAAGTTGTTTTTTTTAAGTAATTACTAACTAATAACAGTCACTAGCTATTACTTACAAGTCACATAATCGAGTGACTTGCATAATTTTATTTTTTGTGTTAAGGTCTGTCTGGTTTATTTTAACAATAAAAAATTAACTCAAAATAAAGTAGCCAGCTATCAATAAGTTGCCCTAAGAATGTCGCAGTAAATTACATCATTAAATATACTAATGGGTGATGTAAATTTGGTTAAAGATCGGCGAGTACCCGGGCTTTTTTGAAAATAAATGTAAGTACGGTTTTTTGTCTATAAATAATGTCTGTTTTAACTTTCGGGGTGAACTAAAACTAACTGGAACACCCGAAGAGTTGAGCCAAATTCCTGGAGAACATTTAGATTTTTTGCATCCATAATTATAGCATCCGCCTTCGCGTCTTCGCGGTTCCTTATAACACCCGATCGCGATCGGCAATCGGGTCTGGTAAAACTATCATTTAACTAAGAGCTATCGCCTCTTAATTTTGACGACCAACAATCCCTATCCTGCAACAATCATGGCAGCAATGCTGCTGGGTTCTGCCACTGCTTCGGCAATCATGAAAGAATTGATCCCGAAAGCGCGAGATCCCTGAGAACTGCTATAGACGAGCCGCCAAATGTTGGCAACATCACTACGGTCGCCTCTTATAGTTCAATCGGCAAATAATGGAACTTCCAGCACAAATTCAGGTAAAACATCTTCTCCAGAAAGTTGTGTTGGTAAAGAGCGAACCTCTTTTGGTTGTCCCTGTCGATAAATTTCTCCCTGCTGATTTTGTGGATTAAACAACCAACCCAACCGCACCCCACTATGCAGGTATTCCAGCATTTTATCTTGTAAAGTGTGCAGATTATCCGATCGCGATCGCAGTTCAATGACAAAATCCGGTGCTATGGGGGGAAATTTCTGTCGTTGTTCTGGAGTGAGTGCTTCCCAGCGAGACAATTCCAGCCATGCTACATCAGGAGAACGAGATTCTCCACCGGGCAATTTGAATAGCGTAGAAGAACTAAACACCTTACCTAGTTGGGTTTGGCGATTCCAAATATAAACCTCACCGCCGAGATCCATCTCGCGGCTACCGCTATCGCCGCCAACTGGAGACATAACAATTAATCTTCCTTCAGCATCGCGCTCAATCGTCTATTCAGGATTGCTGAGACAGAGTTGATAAAACTGCTCATCGGTAAATTAAACGCGATCGAGATTAACTTTTAGGGGTAACGTCAGCAAGGTCATCGTCATTACTCCCGATTTTTGAGACCTGGTAATTTCTATTTTAAGATAATGTTTCGCTTACAATTACACTATGTAGCATCTAACAAAAAAAAGCGATCGCACTATGGGAATGACTCTGACCGAAAAAATATTAGCCAAAGCATCAGGCCGCACTAAAGTCGAGCCCGGAGAAAATATTTGGGTAGAAACAGATGTGTTGATGACCCACGATGTCTGCGGGCCCGGCACCATCGGCGTTTTCAAACGCGAATTTGGTGAGAATGCTAAAGTCTGGAACCCAGACAAAATCGTCCTCATTCCCGACCACTACATTTTCACCAACGACGAACGCGCTAACCGCAACGTCGATATTCTCCGCGATTTTGCCCAAGAACAAGGGATAAAATACTTTTACGACATCACGGATCGATCGGACTTCAAAGCAAATCCCGACTACAAAGGAGTTTGCCACATCGCCTTAGCACAAGAAGGCCACACCCGACCGGGCGAAGTGCTCTTCGGCACCGATTCCCACACGTGTAATGCCGGCGCTTTCGGACAATTTGCCACCGGTATCGGCAATACAGACGCGGCTTTTATCATGGGAACCGGCAAACTGTTAATCAAAGTTCCCGCAACCATGCGCTTTGTGTTCAACGGTGAACTGCCGGATTATTTGTTAGCAAAAGACCTAATTTTGCAGATTATTGGTGATATTAGCGTTGCCGGTGCTAACTACCGGACAATGGAATTTGCGGGCGATACAGTTGAGCGTTTGACGATGGAAGAACGGATGACGCTGTGCAATATGGTGATTGAAGCTGGTGGTAAAAACGGCACGGTTGCGCCGGATAAAACTACGTTTGATTACGTTACTTCGCGGACTGACAAACCCTTCGATTCATTTTACAGCGATGGGGATGCTAAGTTTTATAGCGATCGCACCTACGATGTCAGCAAATTAGAACCAGTCGTCGCCAAACCGCACTCCCCCGACAACCGCGACTTAGCCCGCAACTGCCGCGATGTCAAGATCGATCGAGTTTACATCGGTTCCTGCACCGGCGGCAAAACCTCCGACTTTCTGAATGCCGCCCGCATTCTCAAAGGAAATCAAGTCAAAGTTCCGACTTATTTAGTACCAGCAACTCAGAAAGTTTACGAAGATTTGTTTCTCACAAAATACGAGGGTCAAACGCTTTCGGAAATCTTCTTAGCAGCCGGCTGCATCGAACCAGCAGCGCCTTCTTGCGCCGCTTGTTTGGGTGGCCCGAAAGATACTTTCGGCCGGATGAACGAACCCGAAATTTGCGTGTCTACAACTAACCGCAATTTCCCCGGCCGCATGGGGAATAAAGAAGCGCAAGTTTATCTAGCTTCGCCTTACACGGCGGCGGCGTCTGCGCTGACTGGTCACGTCACAGATCCGCGCGAATTCCTGTGTTAGATAGTTGCTTTTAGCATTCTTTAAGGTTGACACAATGGCTGATGAGTTTCCGGTTATTGTTGTTCCAGAATCTGATTACGATCTATCTGAAGAAGAACAAATGGGAACTAAGAATAAATTCTGGTTCCCTCACTCAGAATTTGGTCGCTGCTTGTACAAACAGTCTCGACCGAATACAGGTGAAGATTGGGCAGAAAAAATTGCAGCCGAGTTGTGCAAATTGCTCGGACTGCCCCATGCTCAATATGAACTGGCAACTTGGAGAAGTCAACGCGGAACTGTCTCACCATCATTTTTGCCCGATGGTGGCAGTTTCATTCCTGGGAATCAAGTTTTGTCTGCGAACGCACGGCACAAAGTTGATATTGTGTTGAATGCGATCGCAGACAATTCTGTTAATTTGCCCCTCGATTGGGTTCCGCCAGTCGGGATAGAAACAGCAATAGAAACTTTTATCGGATATTTGCTATTAGATGCCTGGATTGGCAATACAGACCGTCACTCAGAGAATTGGGGTGTATTAGATAAACCAGAAAGTGATCCTACTTTAAATATCGCCAGATATCTAGCACCAACTCACGACCATGCCTCTAGTTTGGGAGTGCGGATATCTGATGAACAACGGCAAAAGAGACTGATTACAAAAGATACTGGCTATTCTGTCCAAGCTTATGCTAAAAGATGCTGTTCTCAGTTATATGCTAGCGATAATAGACCAAAGCGTCTCAAGACTTTTGAGGCATTCTGCGAAGCAGCGCTATACTATCCCCAAGCAGCCCAAGTTTGGCTAAATTGCCTTGCGAGGATTTCATCTAATGATACGCTAGCCATTTTTAACCGGATACCGCGCCATCGCATTTCACAAATTACCATTGACTTTTCTCAACAAATACTTAATTTTAACAGAGAAAGGCTACTTGAATTGACAGGAGATTTGCTTTGAAAACAATATTTTTGGCTTGGCAAGACCCGGTCAGCCGTTCTTGGTTTCCGATTGGTCGATTGACATTTAACGGTAAAGAATACCAGTTCAATTATACAAATGGTGTTCTAAAAGCTCTACTTGAGTGCTGGTTTAAACCCTTGCCATCTTTCCCTGATTTCAGTAAGGTTTACACTTCACAGAAACTGTTTCCCTTGTTTTCCAATCGAGTGCGGCCGCGATCGCGCCCTGACTACCCTGAATTTGTACAGTGGTTGAATATCCCTCAACACGAAGATGACCCAATTGCTTTATTGGCCCGCAGCGGAGGGAAACGGGTAACTGATAATTTTGAGGTATTCCCATGTCCCGAACCGGATGAAAATGGACGTTACCGCATCCATTTTTTTGCACATGGACTGCGACACCTTCCCAAGCCGGCAATTGAACGGATTAATGGGCTTCAAGTGGGCGAACTTTTGTATTTAGCCCACGAATTTCAAAATCGGCACGATTCCTCTGCTTTGCTTCTGTGTACTGAAGATCACTGGATTGTAGGCTATTGTCCGCGCTATCTTTGCGGGGATATTTTTCAAATTATCTCGCAGCATCCAGAATTGGTTCGCGTAGAAGTCGATCGCCTCAACCAACCCCCAACGCCGCTACAGTTCCGCTTGCTGTGCAAGATGACCGTCGATTGCCAGCAAGGCTTTCGCCCCTTCAAAGGCCCGATGTACCAGCCGGTTAGCAGTGATGTTTTAGCTGCGAGTGCGATCGGATAATCAGCAATAATAAGTAAA
>NZ_JAUBQR010000462.1:0-1192 GCF_036701385.1 Microcoleus sp. Pol12B4
GCGTTGACAAAGGGGTTGTATAATAAGTAGAAATAAATAAATCGGCTTTTTCTTCATCGCAGATTTGTTGGAGCATCGCGCGATCGCGATCGGTATTACCATAATCGTAAAGAGGAATAGTTCGATAACGGATACCGGGAATTTTGGGGGCTGTTCCGTTTCGATCTAAAATGACAATATTTTGAGCAAAGTTCGTATTGGCCCATTCTTGCCAGAGGGATGTCCAAACGCGAGCAATGCCTGTATTATTATGTTGAAAAAATACACCATCAATGAGAATTGTCGGAGATTTTTGACTGGGGTTAACAGCAAGTGCAGGTAAAGCAGGCACAGTTTTAAAGTGCCAAGTTTTTGTACTAAAATCTCGTTGTGCAAGGGGTTCGACTCCACAGGCGATCGCGCTATTGACTTGACTTTCATCCTTAACCCAATCAAAGTATTGACGCAATAAGACAGGAAATTGAGTCTGTTGTTGCAGATTTAACCATTGGGAAGTCGCATTTTTATAACCATAATATTGCTCTTTAAAGCGCAATTGATTCGGGGTAACGTAGGCAAAATGTTGGAAAACTAACCCCTCTTTCTCAGTTTCTTGATGTTGAAAAGGATTAACAAACGCGACATCACGCCATTTACCATTAGGTAAGGGTTCCGCTAATCTGGGGGGTTCATGGGTTGCCCATACCATACCTGGTTTCAAACGCCAAGTGCGTAGCCATTCATATTGAGGATTATTTGCATAACAATTACGAGTGCTAATAACTAAATTTTCCCCAACAAAATACCAACACCAATAAAAAGCTGCTGTTTTTTCAGGATGTTCAATAAACATCTGTCGAGTTTGGCAAATCTGCTCAAAAGTCCAGAGTTCATCTACATCAATTTGCCACAATAAACACTCTTCAGAAATCCGGGTAATAGGAGCATTTATCATTTCTCTTTTGCCTTCCCAAAATTCGCCTTCTGGCTTTCGATAAATGCTAATATTTTGGGGATAAAGACGAGCCAGTTCATCTAAATATTCGGTAGTTCCATCCAGGCTGCGTCCATCGCGATGAACATCATCAGAAATGTTACCGCCCAGAGTGACACTCCAAGCCGTATCATGTTTTAAATCTGCCACCCCCTCGACAATATGCCAGTGCCATCGAAAGGGTAATTTTTTCAAGACATCAATATGATAACGGATGAA
>NZ_JAUBQR010000014.1:0-51360 GCF_036701385.1 Microcoleus sp. Pol12B4
GATGAGGATGCTCAATATGTACTCCGACAGCACTATCCCCACATCCCGATTCACAGCGACATCCGAACTTTTAGCGCAGCCCCAGGACAATACGATTGCATCTGGGGAGGATTCCCTTGCACCGGGACAAGCAATGCCGGAAAGCGAGGAGGATTGGCTCATCCAGAATCAAGTTTGTGGTGGCAAATGCTCAGAATTATCCTCGAAGCTAGACCCAGCTTTGTGGTTGTCGAAAATCCAGAAGGCTTGCTCGTCCGAGGAGGTAGAGAAGTCGTTGCCTCTTTACGAATGGCAGGATATTGTGTCCAAGACCCGCTCCTCCTATCGGCAAAGGAAGTGGGAGCTGGACACCAAAGAAACCGAGTCTTTATCATCGCTTACCTTCAGAACTTTGCACAGCAGCAACACGAGCACCAATTCCAGACCGGCTGGGCTAACGAAGTGCGAACAATCGCTCAGAAAGCTCGGCATCATTTCCCCATCCCATTATTTATCCGCAATGGGAATGGAGTTGATATTCGGATTCCCCCTGGGCTGGACAGATTGCCTCGCAACCAGAACATCACTATCTCGGACTTTGGAGTCAAAAGTAAAACCAAAGGTAGAATCCGAGCCAGATACCTTTTTGCCAAAACAATCATGCCTGGACAAGGTTACATTGCCCTCAAACGGGTGCAGCATCTTGCCAAAGCCTTCGGAATTATCGATTGAAAACGCTACTGAGTTTGCATTATCTGGGCTAAGCATTAGCTTCGGCAAAACCCTGCCATATCTTACTTGCAAAACGGTGACACGCCGATGCTGGAAAGACAGCCACGCCCATAAATTTATCAATGCTTTCGAGCAGAATAAGCTAATCAAAGCTTTGGATAAAGATATCCGCTATGGAGGCAAGCAAATTGGTTGGTGTCGGTTGCTTTGTGCTCCCTACAAAGAGTCGCTTGCAGCCATGCCCCAGGAAGATTTGGAGGCTGAAGGGGGAATGTGTTCCTCTGTCGCAGAGTTTATCCAGCAATACTTTAAAGGCAACAGCAGTCAGGAAGTTTGGGTAATTCGCTTTGAATTTGTGGCAGTGAGTCAAGTAGCATCAACCAATACTGCCGAACTGCTTGGTATATACTCTGACTTTGAAACTACACCTGATAGCAACTGTGAGGCTACTTCGCTAATCGAGAGTGTACATCAAGCTCAATTAGCTCCTGTAGTTGTATCTTTTGATTCTGACAGCACTACTAATAGCAACTTACCCATCATATCAACAAACAAGAGTATACACCAAGCCTCATTAGCTCCCCTTGGTGTATACCCGATAATTGAGCTGGTAACTAACAGAAACTCTGCCTTTAATTTATCAATTGATGGTATACACCAAGCCTTACCCAACCATCACACAGTTCCTGGCGTATACCCAAACAACGGCAAGCAAGCTAATACCAACACCCCAATCTCTTTGCCAGTCGAGAGTATACACCAAAGCTCAACATCTAGTCTTGGTGTATACCCCAGTGATGGCAATCAAAGTGATAGTAATGCAACCAACTATTCATTAGCCGAGAGTATACACCAAACTCCTGTAGTTCAGGGTGGCAATGGCTTGGTGTATAGCTTTTGGAAGGGAGAAAGCATGGTTAACCACTATCGCTACAAAGTTAAAGCAGAGGGCAAGTGGAAGGTGAAGAGCATCCACATTCCTGTGGGTAAACTCCCTAAAGTTAGGGAAGCCATTACCAATAAGTTAGGAGTAGCTGCAATAGTTACTGAGGTACTGGGTAGGCAACTGTGATTGATTGCCCCGTCTTTTTCAAACAAGGCGGTAGCTCTTTCTTTGCCGTCTCTTAGTTTTTTGATGTCTCTCTAACTTTTTCACCATCAACCACCCATTCAATCCGCATCTTTCTCTATTCGTAGGTGCGGAGATTATTTCTGCGTTTGATGCCCCCCATACAAACGAGGGGTCTTACCCCTTATTTTAAGTAACAAGGCGATCGGGGTAGAGTGTGGGGTCTTACCCATCATATTACCCTGATCAGCTAACATACCACGCTAAATCAAGGGTTTGAGCAATAACCAAGCGATCGGGGTACGTTGTGGGGTCTTACCCCTCATTATGCCCTGATCACTCTAAACACTACGCAAAATCAATGGTTTGAAGTGTGTGATCAGGGTGATCAGGGCGATCGGGGTACTACTCCCCAAAAAAATAAAGGGGTAGGGGTAGTTTTCAATTCACAAGACACCCCCTTTAAAAAAAAGGGTAGGAGTGCCCGATCGCCCTGATCACCCCGATCGCTTTTGCTCAAACCCATATACCACAAAGGAATTAGAAGGCGATCGCAGCATAATGAGGGGCAAGACCCTACAATGTGCCTTGATCGCCTTGACTGCTGATATGGTTTCTTGTCAAAGGCATACACAGCATAGAAACCCAACAGCGATCAAGGTGCAATAAGGGGTCTTACCCCTTGTTTTAGCCCGATCGGCTAACCATGAATGTGTGGATAGTGAAGCTTGAAGGAGGTAGAGCCACTAACGAGCACGGCAGAGTGTGCGGTGGCTTAGCAGGATTCAATAATCGATATTTTCAAGGCAAGGGCAATGTTGAAGCGGGGATGACTTACCTTGAATCGAGAGCAGCAGGGACGCTGGGTGTATGCTGCCATGCGAGCAATGAAGTGGATGTAACTCTTTTGTTACTTTGCAAACAAGCAGTATACACCAAACTTTATTAGAAACCTTGGTGTATACTATGGCTCTCTCATAGAAACTGATAGCAACTTCCTAATTACTTTGCCAAACAAGTGTATACACCAAGCTACATTATCCGGTTTGGGTGTATACTTTTAGTTTTTCACTAAAACGAACAGCCGTTCATCCAAGACGTGTTGTATCCCCCATAACCTTTGAATTACTATTTATTTACAAACACGGCGTAAGCCATTTTATTAATTTTTCTTATTCTTAGTGTTGTGATTTCTCTACTAATTCCACCAACAATTCAGCAGGAATGCGATGTAACCATTTTTCTAAACTAAGTCGGTCTATGGATTCTAACTTGGTTACTGCTTCCCTAACTAACACACCTTGATTATCCAAAACACTCTCAGCATCTTCTTGTTTTAACTGAGATTGGCGGGCTTCTTCCTCAAAAGTAGCAATTTCATCTTCAGTGAGGTAGGCATCTTTTACCCACCCCGGTATCCACTCTTTCATCGAAATAACATTAGTCATGGCTCTATCCTCCCATCATTCGCTCATCCCATCAAGTATAGCTTCAATCCGAAGCAACCTCCGTTCGCTGATGCGGAGTAAGTCCCTGCGCTCCATCGCTTGCACAGCATCCAAGTAGCATTCGTTGGTAGCATTGCCCAGGTGCATGGTTAGCTTGCCGTTGGGGAGAGAACGAGAACGAGACTTCAACCTGAAATAGTAATAGCGCTTGCCTTTCTGGATGGAGGAATGCTTTTCAATGATGGCATCAGCGGGAGGAATCCAAGCACTCTTCAATTCCTGCTGCTGGGAATGAAGTAGAGAGCGGCATTGTGCTAAGTAAGAGCGATCGCTGCTGTGGATTATCAAAGGAAGAGCATGAGAGTTATGAGAAACAATGTAGGTATTGTGAGCCAGGTAACGTGCAGGTACACCCAAAGTATCTTCAATTAAGTGTTTGAGTTCGGTGTGGGAATAGCACTTCTCAAACGTACCCCACCGCGTAATCACGCCATCGTTGTAAGGGGTTCCCACGTGGTTTGTCGATCGCCCGGTGATAGCGCTAACCACCAGAGTCTGTCGAGCGAGTTGGTAAGCGTGATAGAGCACTTCACACCGAAGCATGGGAACTTCAATGGTGCTCAGAACGTAAAGCAGGGTGACAACATCAACCGCTCTTTTGACAGTGCGGGGAAAGTAGTAAGGGTCGTATCCCTTAGAGCGAAAACCCATTGCTTGGAGGAAGCGAACGTCGTCACCGCGACCGCATCCATAATCCAAGTGCGTGTGATGAGGTAACAGAATTCCCCCATCAACAGCAGCAGCTATCGGTAAGCTCAATTCCTGGCGTTTTAGAGCAGCTTTGTGTCTGGGTATTATGACATTTTCCAAGTTTGTTTGTGTCATCGCAGCATCCAATTAATAATAATCTAAATATACAAATAATTTAAATAAAATGGCTAGCGCTGGGGTGTAAATAATAGGGAGTTACCTATGCTCTACGCTTTGATTAACAACACTGGAATCCACAGACTAGAAGTTGCCGAAAAGTGGGAACTGGCAGACCTGCAAAACCGAGTAGGCGTTGAAGGTGAAGATGCCTTAATCGAATACGTGCGCGATCAATTCACTGACCCCAACATCGATTTAATCTGCGATGAGGAATTCTCAATCAAACAATTGCCCTTAACCTGCATCACCCGCCGAAGTATTGCACTATGCGGTCAAGTAATTGCTGCTGCCTCTACAGAAGCTGGTGAAACCATAGGGTTAACCGAAGCTCAGTTTCAATTAGTCGTCGCTAATCTGACTGTGGTAGTTTTTGCCTAACCAAGGCTGCCTCAAGTTATTACTTGGGGCAACTCCACCATGTGAAAGTTACCTAATTACCCATAAAGAATAGGTAACAAAAGGAAAACAAAATGGCTATCGCTTTCTTGTGAAAACAATTAGAACAATAGGAAACACATCATGCCCAGAAAGAAGACACAACCAACCGCATCCCTAGAATCTCCTACCTCCACTGCATTAATTGAATCTACGCCCAACACTTCCTTATTGGATGGCATTTGCACTCAATTACTAGCAGCATCAGAACAGGGAATAGAACCACTGACCGCCCTTAAAGCTCAATTAGTGGCACAGCACGACACTCCCGATACTCGTGAATCCGACTCCATTGTGCAGCAAGCGTGGCAGCACATGAATCCAGAGCAACGCGCTCTAATCTCCAGTCGTTGTGAAGCGCACCGAGAAAAAGAACGAGTACGCGGTAAATCATTACATCAACTCACTGTCCAATTGGAAGAATTGGATGAACTAATCGACAGCATTGAAGGTGAAGAAATCACACCCGAATTAGAAGCAGCGGTGCAACAACTTCTCGAACAGCGGGATGGCACCTACGACCAATGGCTCATCAAAATTGATAACTATTGCGCTGCCATTACCAACCGCCATGCCTTAAGCAAACAACGTAAGGCTGAAGCAGAACGTCTGAGTAAACTCGCAGCTACCGATAGCAAACGAGTGGAGTGGATGAAGCAACAACTTAAGATTTGCCTTGAATCCCAAGGTGTCAAGAAACTAAGCCTGCACCGCTTTAGTTTAACTATCAGCAACAACGGCGGAGTCTTACCTCTCAAACTAATTTGTGAAGTAGAACAACTTCCTCCCCAGTTTCAACGCATTGAAGTATCACCCGATAATTCGGCTATCCGACAAGCCCTAGAAGCGGGAGATATCGAAGCTCAACGAGTTGCACAATTCGGAGAAAGGGAAACTCATTTGAGAGTTCGGTAATCTTAGCATTAAAGCCTGACATTATCCTTAGTAACAAAGCGATACTATCAGGCTTTAATGTTAATATAAAAACAAAGGTAACTTAAAAATAATTGCTATCGCTAGTGTAGAAACAATAGCAAGTTAGAGGTGACACAATGCACTGCAACTTAGGGTTAGATTGCGCTCAAATGGGCTTGGATGAATGCGGAGAGTGCATCAACGAGGAACTGTGCCATGAATACACAAAAGCTTGGAATCTCTACGACATAGTGCTGTTAAAAGGATTGCCTGGAGCGGTGTACGTATGCTGGTACGGCAAAGATTCTAGCACCGAATGGACTGATGAAAAGTGGGGATTTAAGCACCTCAATAACTGCGATTGGTTATTGCACCACACTGCATCCTTGAATACCTTTACCGAATGGCAACACGCCTATTACAAGCTGTCGAGCCGAAAAAGCAACACCTACGTCCGCACTGACTTATTTGATGAGTTTGACCTACTCAGAAAGCAGGTAGACATCGAATATGCCAAGAATCATCAAGATGATGATAAAGCGCCATTCTTATTTGAATAGGACACTCTAAAATGACCAGAAAATTTCACAATTGTCTCAGAAAAGCTGGTTTCGTGAAATGCCGTAACCCTTGCCATCACGAACGAGGGTACAGCTTAAAGCATCATAAAAACGAAGCCCGAATCGTAATTTTTTTCAACTCGTTTGCGTTGTTAGATGAAGCAGAGGAAATTATTGTGAGAACCCAAGGCATGAATGGGGTTAAAGCCTTACCCCATAAAGCTGAAGGTTGTTTTCTCTCTATTGAACTAAATCAGGAGTCACCCCAATGATAGGAACGCACTTTATCGAATTACCTGTACCCATGCCGCCCATGTTACCAGAAATGGTGGGAGTCAGCAACAGTCAATACTTTGCTCTTTACTACCAAGGAAGCAAAGCCACATGGAGCAATGGTAGGGCAATGGCTACGTTTAGTTACTACGCAGTATACGCGCCCCTCATAGAACACATGGCCCTCGCTATTCACTTAGAGCCTTACAATTTAGGCTCCGATGATGAAATGCCCGAACACGCTATTTTATGCGACACAGTTAGCCATAAAATGTATGTCGGCGCGTACAAAAAAATCGATTACTTTCTGTTACAGCAGCATCCCAAAGAGTCACCAACCTTCTCAGAGCAAGAGTTTGAAGAAGCCGTAAAAGCCGTAGAGAATATGACCTTAGAGCAAATGCAGAAGTTGGGAATGTTCGAGATGTTCGGCAACACCAATCCCCAAGCCCGCCAAGCAACCGTAGAATTGGTGCAGTGGTTAGACCAACAAATCACCGAAGAATTGATACAGCAATATATCCAATTAGCTAATCGGGGTAATTGGACAGCGATAATGGCATTAGACACCCTGAAGCGTAGAATCTCAGAAGGTAAGAAGCAACAGCAGCAATTAGAGAACAACTAAATAATCTAAATAATCCATGCCGAGAAAGTATCGATATTACAGCCTCGTCATGGGTATAAAACACTCATAGTGTAGTCCAATCGGAGTTAGCCCATGAAGCGATTAACTTGGAGGGATAAAGCAATTTATAGCATTGCCAGCGCTTTGTTAGAGTACGAAGCTCAATGCTTGCTCATGGGAGAAACCCTAGAAGGCAAAGCAGCAAAGAAATGGGTATCTAGGGAGCGCTTTCCCTTTGGCTTCAGGAAATATACTCCCTACAGAACATGGCTCCAAGAAGTTGCCAAGATTCCCCACTTTATCAGCACGGGATGGCCGGCAGAAACTTATCCGGGGTGGCGCAGCGGGCTCCCCAAGCGCCCTCGCAAATGTCCTGTAAGCGAGGGGCAACTCAGTCTATTTTAAAAAGTAAAGAGTATTAAATTCAGAAACGCAGCCTAGTTGCTTCATCTAATACCACCAAGCGATCGCTAATCTTTCCCTGCGGCTCCACAACTCTTGTGCGTCTTCGATTTATGGTGTTTGCGATCGCGCCGGGGATTGCAGATAGGGCAGAGTAATCGGTTGTTGTGGAGCTTTTTAAGTTCCCGTTCCCGATGCCATCCCCCGCGCCAAGTCCTCACCAACATTAACTCCCGCCCTTGTTCCACCGCAGCTTTGGTGATGCGAGCTCCCACTTTAGATTTGTGTTCCCTCAAGCGATCGCCCACGGGTTTCTTAGTGCTGCCCAAATAATGGGATGCCGTGCCTCTGGGATTAGTTAGATTACCAATGGCGGGTTGCCAGTGGATTAAGTAGCAGCCGGGTTGATTCTGATTCATGGCTTTGATTAATCTGGTTTTCAACCAAAGCGTTAGCCCTTTTATTGAAGTGAATTAAGTTATCGATAAATCCTAATTTAAATGAACCATAAAATCTCAAAGTAATGGCTATCGCTTGGGGTGAAACTAGCCAATAATTGCCATGTTAATTCAACCCGACAAACCAATTCAATTGCCCAAGCCTTACCGCATTCCATTAACTACTCAAACCATCGAGTTGCGGTGTTGCCTCGAAGTTGCAGCAGACTCAGACGAGTGGATAATCCCCCCCCCGGCATACTCCATCGGTCAAAAAGTGTGGATGATTATCCCAGATTTACCCGTTGATGATTGGGAAGAAAAGCGCATCTTTGGCATCGAACTCTACGCCCCCAGGTGGCAGCACGGCTCTTTGATGGCTGAACCAGTTTGGTACTACGGAGTCAAAGCTTTGATGGGACAAGGAGAAACCAAGTGGTTGATGGAGGACAAGATTACCCCGAATCCCCAAGCTTATGATTTTGAATCAAACCATTTCTAACAGCATCAATAATCAACAAAACTCCCAAGTAATTGCTATGGCTTGGGGTGCAACATTACCACATAGAGTAAACCCATGAACATCAGAACAATAGCCGTGGTGTATACCCGCAAATTTAACTTAGGTAACTTCAATTCAGTTGACCTAAGTTGCTCGTTGTGGGCACAAATAGGCCCAGAAGAAGATGAAGATACCTGTATTACCATCTTGCAGGATAAAGCAAGAGAAGCCGTGCGTTGTGAGTATCACAAAGTAAAAACCAATCAAGGCCCAGTACCCACAGTCAAAGTAAACGGAACTTTGGTTGAAGACTTCATCCCAGAAGGCGAAGAATATGGCGCACTTGTGGTAAATCCAGTACACCTGCAATAGCCAGAGATAGAGGGAGAGAACAGCCCCAAGTAATCAAGTTTATTTGGGGTTCTTTAACATCAAGTATCAATAACTAACAATCAATGAAAGTGAAAGTAAAAGGCTTTCGCTGGGGTGAAAAATAGGAGGCTTTCTCATGGCTAAGAAATCCGATACAAATGTTCAATTCGATGCAGCTATCCAATCCGAAGTAATGCCCGCTCCCGAAATGGTAGAACCTACCATCGAGCGCGATGAGTTTGCCAGTCCTGATTTCGTAGACCCCGAAGCTCGTCTACCGCGCATTCAAGCAGTGCGGGGAGAATCGAATCTAGAACATTGTGGCTACTTCATCACTGCGGATCAAATGGCACAAGCAGGTTGGCTAAATTTCGATGAATCCCAGCTAATCGAGTACACCTTTAATTCAGGAGAGGTCGAGCAAGGAATCCTTATTCGCCAACCCCGGATGATTGTTTGTCAGAAAACACCCGTACTTGCTTTTCACCGAGATGAAAGCGAAAAGCTCCAACAGACAGTAATCCTGGGCTTGTACGATCGCATAGCCAAGGAAAACGAGCGCATCAGCAACATCCAGTTATTCCAAGTATTCTTGGTCAATTCGCAAAACCAACCCCTGCATTCAATTCCTTTAAGCTACAAAGCCAAGGGAGCGAATCAAGCTAGTTTTAGCAAACACTGGCAACAATTCTGCACCGAGATTACAGCGTGCCATGCCCTCGAAAACGGCATTGCCGCCAAACCCAAGAATGCTGCTTTCAAGAGCTTGTGCGTGTTTGAGTTCGAGGTAGAGCGCCAAATCGTGGGAGAGAAAAAGAAATCACCCTGCTGTTACGTTACCTCGCACACAAAACCTACCCTAGAAACTTGGAAACAGCACTTCCTAGGTTATGACCAATCCACAAAAAAATGGACTTGGGAAGCCTTGGAACCAGAGCGCCCTTTGACCATCCCCGCACTCCAATTTTCATCATCTCCACCTTTAGCTTTATCTGAGAGCTAATCCTTACTTTTGGGGAATTGAGTAACTTCGATGTAACTGCAATTCCCCATAACTAAAACACTTAAAAAACACAGAAAACCATAACAAAACGGCTACCGCTTGGAGTGAAAACAACGAATCAGAGGTCTACTATGGCTCGTACAACTGCCAAACAACCCCAATCCCCTAACTTTGATGCAGCTTTTGGTGATGATTTTACCGTCAAAGATTACTCCGAGAAAGAGTGGGAAAGCGTGTATTATGCTATCCGAGAACTGCAAGGGCGAGCACTCAGGAAATCTAAATTAGCCCAGGGTGATGTATTCTCCTGGGATGCCTACAAAGCTAAGTTTGCAGAAGTATTCGGGACTCCCGACGATAAGCGCTTTACTCTGGAACAATTGGTGAGTTATGCTACCCAAAAGTGGGGCATGGACTTGGAGGAACTCAAAGCATACAACCGCCGTTCTTGGGAAAGGCGCAATGTTGAAGCTAAAGTATCGGTAATTCCCGCAGTGGTGACTCCCAAAAACCTCAAAAATGTTAGCTCTTGGGATGTTAGCAATCAGGTAACAGATACTTGGGCAACCGATGATATTCCCTACTAATTGAGTCCTGCTCCCAGGCTAGTCCTGGGAGATACAATTGTATTAGTTGATGAATCAGCGCACCCAACGCAAAACACAATGCTACACCGCCACAAAGCAGCTATCAACCGTCATAAACTATCGCGACCTTGCCAAAGAGCGATTGACTTTGGGTTCATTACCCCAGAAACTACCATCACCGATTACGGTTGCGGTTACGGGCAAGATGCAGAACGGTTGAGTGTAATGGGATATCCCGTAATCAGCCGTTACGACCCGTACTATTTCCCCAATTCAACTCCATTGCCTGCTGATGCGGTAATGCTCAACTTCGTATTGTCGGTAATCGAAGACCCAGCAGAACGCGAACAAGTGTTGGTTGCTGCCTGGAACTTAGCTCAGAAATATCTCATCGTGGGATTGCTATCGGGTAAGGCTAAAGATTCAGCACCCCGCTTCAATGATGGCATCATCACTAAGTGGAACACCTTTGAAAAGCACTACTCCGCCACAGCGGGAAAAGCTTACCTGCAAGCAATATTGGGATGCGATTTAGTGCGTCTAGAAAACTGCATTTGGGCTATTCCCAAGGTTCCCTCGAAAGTCCTAACCGCTTACAATACTCCACCTTCCGAACTTCACCGCTTGCTAGCCAATTACAAGAAACAGCGCTATCGGTTGGGGTGTCAAACTTTACTGCCCCAAGGTGCTTACATTGAGGATTATTCACCCAGCAATAGCGATCGAACTTATTATCGATTGCGCTCTCCCAATCGAGATTTGCTCGGTAAAAAGGGCAAGAGCTTTGTAGTTCATTTGGGAACGGTTGAGTCTCCCGAATTCAAGGAAGCAGCTAAAGCATTGCAGCGCAGGGAACAATTGGATTTCCTTACCTCCCGAATCGATTACATCCAGCAAGTTCTCAAAGAACCGGCACCCACCGCTACTAAAGTTACAGTGGCTCCCCAACCAGGTTTCATGGCTCACTTTTCTATGACCCAAATGGATTTGTCACCCCCCGCCAACTAATAGGAAGTACAGACCAACGCCCCGGTCTAACTTGCTTGATGCCGTACTTTCCCTTAGTATTCGGGTTCTCTTCCAGCATCGCTAACCTCTGAAGCGCTTCCTCAAACTTATTGCCCCATCCCCCGCTACTCCTGCCGCCCATCCTTACTTTCCTCCTTGCCCTTCTCCCTCAAATTTACCCGTAGCCCTTTCCCAAAAGCTGGGAGCCCATATCCAATGGCGCTTGGTACACTGTTCCTTGATTTTCTTACCACCTCCCACTACCAAAAACACGATCTCCTTCGTCTCGGCCCGTTCACACGCCATCTCCCACTGGTCTAGGTTGTACTGGAAGTTATCGCCGCATCCCCTAGTCGAGTAAGCCCTCCATCCTTTGGGAACTCCCAACAGTTGCCACTCGGCTTGTTCAGCAGCAAAATTAACATCCACCCAAATCCGAATCGCTGCTTCTGATTGCCAAACCCGACTTGTCCACCGCTTGGCATAAATCAATCCCATCAGGTAAGCCAGGGGTGTATTCAAGTCAGTGCTGAAATTCAATTCACAGGCTGCCTTGGGGTAAAGGGCAGGTAATGCCATCGGATTGGAGAGCAGTTGCGTAAATTTGTAATCGTCCTGGTAAAAGTGGAACGTTCCCGTAGTCCCCCGCTTCTTGGCTTTGCTCCCCCAAGCGTCCAGGGGAAGCTCTAACCCCGTTGCTTGCCATTCGGGCATCAGCATGGGTACATCCCAATCATCGGCCGGGAATACCAAACCCCCCGCCCGCAGCAGCTTCCTTTGCAACTTCCCCGCTTCAGTACGATCGCTCGAAAGTGATTCTGGCTTTGGATGTAACATGGTTCGTTCGCTCTTCCTTTGGTAACCCGCTCTACAAGTTGCTGCAAACCGTGGAAACCACCTCTATTAATGTTCTCCTCCTCGCCTGCTACTTGCTGCTAACGGTGAAAACTAAAACTCACCGATGATATTTCGTATGTGGTAGTTATCGAAAGTTTTGAACACAGAAGAAAAAAGCTCGTTTTCAATCACAATAAGCGTTTTGGAAAGTGTAGGTTGTCCTTTTTTGAACTTCTGATGTTCCCTTTTAGCAGAATAATTAGCCTTATTTTAGGACAATTATAGTCAAGGAATCGGTGAATAGGGGGAAGATCCATGCACCGAGTGGCGTGTCTGCATCCACGATCGCTCCTGGTGATATCGGGATCATGGTTGTCGATCGCGATCGCACTTTTTTGATCGTCCGAAGCGATTGTTCTACACGATCGCCCGCTGCAATCTAAACATTCGGGAAACCTTCACTACCCGCATTATCGATCGCACTTGAAACTCAAACGGTTGCTGCGCTTTGGTTTGCGTTGCCCCCCCCTGCCCCCTCGGGGGGAGACACTCCTCGGAAGTTCGGGGGAGGATTTCTTGCATGAATGCGAAATTGCTCCCCCGAACTTCCTCGCCATAATGTTGCTTCGCTTTTATTTGTTTGGGGTCGCTCAGGCCGCTGGGCCGTCACTACATTGGGCAGTATACAGAGGCGGTCGGAAACGGTGCAAGGCCTCACGTACACTAACTCCGACTAAGCAAATAGGCTTCACTAACAAACTGCAAGGAATTTTCACAGTCTCACTAATCGAATAGGCTTTACTAAGTGTCAGTAAGCTCGAAGACTCGCTAACTGACACTAACTAAACCGTATTCGCTAAGTGAGTCTGTGAAAATTTGCAGTTTGTAAGCGAACCGTATTTGCTAAGTCTCCGTAAGCGTCCGAGAGCAAGTAACAGTTTGCAATCTTTCGACTCGCTAAGAATTGGCTAAGATTTCAAACGCCGACAACGAATTATTCTATTTATTTTGGCGTGTTGTCGGCGTCTGAAATCTTGCCAATTCTAACCTCTTCTCAAGAGCAAACTCTAAGCCTTGACCTAAGCAAGATTTTGTAAGACTTGGCTCGCGGACAACTTCTAAGCTAATCGGGTAGCTGGCAGTTTTGTAAGCTTCGCGCCCCGTATTAAGTAGCAGTAAGGCTCGAAGACTCGCCAACTGCTACTAACCACAGGGCGAGAAGCCAACAAAACGGTCGCAACTACCGGATTAGCTTAGAAGTAGTTGACGCTCACGCAAGCCTAACAAAATCTAACTTTTCCTCGCTCCCCTGTCTCCTAAAAGTGTAGTGACTGAGGAAAAGTCAAATGTTTGAACGCACTTGCGGTAAAGACGGTGTATTTGGATTCAATGCCCTACATCGAGTCTATATCGGACGAGGAAACAAAGCTTATCAATTAAAGCCAAGCCCTCTTGCAAATCCATTTGTAATTGGCAAACACGATTCTCGCGAGCAGGTAGTTGAGTCGTACCGTCAATGGCTTTGGCAACAAGTAAAAGAAGGTATGGCGGGGAAACCAAATGCAGCGTGGGATGAGTTGAAGTATTTGCAATCCAGTGCCAAAAAACTCACCACAAAATGGGATTTTGATTCTCTGGAGTTGACCTGTTGGTGTCAAGATTCTGAGTTGTGTCACGGAGATGTGATTGTCAACTGTTTGGAATGGATGAATAAGAATGACCTGTAAGGGGTTTTGAGCGGGGTCGAAAGACCTCGCTTTTTTTTATCAACTAATCAAAGGAGAAAAAGACAATGACCGTTAAGTTCATCAACAAAGTAGAGCCGAATTCAATCGAGGATTTGAGGAATTGGTGTCGAGAACGAATCCAGGACATGAGCCGAGATGTATCCCGTTATGCTCCCGGCAGAATGAGAATGTGGATCTTTGCCGAATGTGATTTGCGCCAAACCAATGCACGAGTTTATCCAGCTTATTCGGACAATCGAATCCAGAAATTTGCTCAGCGAGTTTTCCCAGGATGCGATATAGCATTGTTAACCTACAACGGGAAAATTGATTGGCATCGAGATCACAACTACGCAACAACGATCGCACGAGGAGTGAATCTCGGACAAGCAAAGTTTGGGATTGGTTTACCCAACAATCGGGAAGTTATTGATTTGCAGGATGGAGATATCTATGAATTTAACTGTAAATCACCCCACGCAATCTTGTGGCACAGCCAAGAACGTTTCAGCATCACATTTTGGAAAATGCGGAGCGAGTACAAACAACAACTGAGTTAACGAGATTGGGGATGAGGTAGAGAGTAACATCTCTACCTTTTTTTTGTACTAACAACAGGAGGAAAAGACAATGCTCAAAGTAATCATCGCGGGTTCAAGAGATTTCAACGATTACGAACTGCTCGAAAGCCTGGTGGATATGTACCTCCAGCGCTATTCTCCAGACCAGATAGAAATAGTATCTGGAGGAGCGCGGGGTGCCGATCTCCTCGGCGAACGCTACGCCCAATCGCGAGGAATGGCGCTCAAGGTAATGCCCGCAGATTGGAACCGATACGGTAAATCAGCGGGTTATCGGCGCAACGAATCGATGGCGCAGTATGCCACTCACTGCATCGTTTTCTGGGATGGCTCGTCGCGGGGAACCCAGCACATGATTAATCTAGCCAATCAATATAAATTGGCTCTGAGAATCGTGCGCTACCGCCCCTAGAAAACTGCCCTGAGCAAGGCATTAAAAGGCTCAGAGACAAGAAGAGAAAAGAAAAAAGGAAAGTAAATAAAACTGCTTTCGCACTCGGTGTAAACACAAGTTCAATTCAGGAGAAACGACCATGAGCTTCATCAACAAATCCCAACTCGGAATCTACGCACCCAAGGCTTCAGAAAAAGCGGCAATCGGTGCCGAAGCCCAAACCATTATCAAGGATGCTCTTTCCACATACAAGAAACTCTACTACGGGGTGAGACAAGTCGCTTGGCAGAACCGAGATAAACGAGCCAGCTTCATGGATGCTAAATCCAAGGGAGAATTAGAGGAATTTATCATCGCACCGGGTTGCCGGCAAGATGATGGTTCCTATTCCAAAGATGAATGGGATTACCAACAGCTCAATAAATACCTGTGGGAGCGTTTCTGCACCCATTTCGAGGATACCTTTGGCTTAGAGCGCATCCAAGAGTTGACCAAACTCAAGGATTTGTTAGCCGTCACCGAAGAGTTGCTCTCAGTGGCCCTAGATGAATGGGGAAACCGCATTCTCGAACGCATTGAAGATGAATCCTTGGAATCCCTGGATTCAGTACCCCGCTACACGACCGACCTTCCCAACGGTATCCGAATTGAAGCCGATTTCCGCAATCCCAACAAGCGGACGATCGCCCTCTCTGCACCCAATTTCTCGAATATCCCGGACGTGTTGATCGAACAAATGCGGGGCGATACTTGCTGGCAGGGAAGGATTTACTTCGACACAGCGGGAGCAACGGCGCTCACGTCCAAGTCAGCCAAACTCCTGGGTGAAATGCTCGAACTCGCCGCAAAACTGAACAACGGCATCAAGGAATTTATTGCAGCACCGGATTTCTTCCTAGGTTTGGAATCAGCCCAAGCCCGCAAGCGTAATCTCCAGCGGGTGAAGGCGAGGCTCCTGGAAATCAACGAGAACAAGCTCACCCAACGTCAAGTGGAAGCGCCCGAAAAGCAGGCAACCCGCCGTATCAACGAAGCGATAGACGCAGCCGAGAATGCTGACCCCGATGAGTTTGAGGAAGCTCGGAACCAAGCCAACCGCATCAAAGCCCAGAATCCGAAGCCCCAACAACCGCAGCCTGGGAAATTGAAACGGCGCGCTGCAACCCTGGATGAAGTAGCCGAATGGATGGAACGCAACACCCACCTATTAGGAATGGAGTCAGACATCGATGCCGAACTCGGAATCACCACCGTAAAACAATCCCCCAAGCGCCGAGTTACTGAAGCTGACCGAGAGTAAGCGCGCTCTCAAATAAGCAAGCGGTCGTACTTACAAGCAAGTGCGATCGCTTTTTCACTTCTCAACTACTTGAGGTCACAAGAAAACAGGAAATTCTCAGAAAACAGCTACCGCACGGGTGCAAACAATATGAGGCAACTGTCATGCGCTATTCCACCGATGCTGGATTCACACTAACCGAAAAACTCATTTTGATAGTCGTGCTTAACATCCTGTGCGCCGTCGCAGTACCAGGATGGATTGGGTTTATGAATTCCCAAAAAGTTAGTGTCGCGAACGATCGAATTTATTGGTGCTTCCAAAAGGCGAAATCCGAAGCTCGACGCGAAAGATTAATCATGGAGTGTCTAATTCGAGAAACACCCCAGGGCATCGAATATTCGGTCAACCGCACTGATGAAAAACCCCAGTGGCAAAGTGCGGGCATCGACCCCAAAGTCACCATTAAAACTGCTACTTTCTATTACGACAAGAAAGACGGAGCCTATCGGATGCAGTACAACTGGCTCGGCGTGAGTAACGGACGCTTGGGTCGCATTCACCTAGTTAAAGAAAATGCAGAACGCTGCACCGTCGTCAGTACCCTGCTAGGCTCCATGAGAACGGGGCGGAGGGGCAACTCATCCAATCCCTGCATCTAATCCTGCATCCGGTGCGTACCGAGAGTTTGTGCGCTGAGTGTTTGGGTGCCTCCGCATACCTGCATTGCCCAGCAATCCTGAATTATATTTGTGCATTGGTACATAAATCATGGGATTGCTGGGGATAAGGAAAACCAAATATTAACGCTACACCATCACCAATAAAGATTCAATTAAACGGCTATCGCAAGGGGTATAAAACACAAACAGGAACCCTGATTCCCATGCTCCTAATTAGCTTGGTGCAATTCATTGCCGTATTCCTACAGCAAGAATTAGCACGATACATCGAACCAGAACAATCCCTCGAACCTTATTTAGCTCATCTCGAACTCCAGCACGAAATCGAATCGGATTACTATCACGCCTGTGGAAGCTGGTAGCTCCTCCACTTGAGACAGCGGTTGCATTCTACTCACTTCTCCCGCTGTCCTATATTCCTTGCTATTTCAATGCTTGGGTACACTCTCGCTATTCGCTGTGTTTCGGTGCGCTCGCATATAAAGATATCCCTTGAGTTCTGGTACGCGAAGCCATTAATCGTGTTTCGATGCTGGGGTACACTCCCACTATTGGCTTGTTTCGGTGCACTCGCATACTCAGATATTCGCGGTGTTTCGGTGCACTCGCTTATCAAGATATTCGCTGAGTTTCGGTGTACTCGCCCACCAAGATAATCGGCATTTGTTATTCTCAGACTTGCCCTATCCAAGGTTACTTTAATGCTGCACCAAATTAATCTTTAATCCAGGTTATTACAGTTTGTTA
This sequence comes from Microcoleus sp. Pol12B4, assembly GCF_036701385.1. Taxonomy (NCBI): domain Bacteria; kingdom Bacillati; phylum Cyanobacteriota; class Cyanophyceae; order Oscillatoriales; family Microcoleaceae; genus Microcoleus; species Microcoleus sp. Pol12B4. The sequence goes on from NZ_JAUBQR010000014.1 coordinate 17,529, forward strand.
CAGAATCATTACTTTCAACAACTTGGATTTGTTTAGCATTTCTAACAGGCGAGTATCATAAGGCACATGGTACTAGAAATAAAGCTGAAAATTATCCCCGATATCGAAACGGGCATTATCGCTCATCAAGTGTGCTGCACCGGGGTACTTCATACGGGTTTAGGCAAGGCAATTGCAGCCAAGTGGTCGCGGGTGGAATCGGAGTATCAACGCTTCTGTGGCCCCGATGCAGGTGGAGAGCGCTTTGTTCCCGGCAAAATTCAAATGGTTCGGGTTAGCTCCACTCCAGAGCTTTGGGTGTGCAATATGGCGGGTCAAAACTTACATGGGAGCAAGAAACGCTATACCGATTACGACGCCCTGGCGCTTTGTTTGTCCAAACTCCACGGCAAATCCTTGGAATTGCAATTAACTCCTTTCCTACCCTATAAACTTGGATGGTCTGGGGGGCGGGGTGAGTGGAGTGTTGTCCGTTCCCTCATCGAACAACACTGCCCCAATGCCATCATCTGCATGGATTGATTAACCCACCTGCGTTAGGGTCAACTGCGAGGTAAACAAAGACCCAATGGAAGATTCGGTGCTGAACTGGAGAAAGTAGATACCCGGCTCTAAAGTAGCTGTTAAGTTGCTGGAATATCCGTCGCTCGAATCCACCACCACGCGGTAGCTAGAGTTCACAATGGCGGCGATCGCGTTGTCCGTTACTAAATTCACTTGCACCGGAACGTTCACTTTAAATCTCGCCCAATCGGTGATGTCGTCCCCACCAATGGTTTCAGTGATGGTGGAAACTCCGGTGCGGTGCTTGCTCGCAATACCTTCATTCCAATCTGCACCAGTTAGGATATCCATGCTTTCTCCAGTTTTGGGATTCCTTCGCCTTTTCGCTAAGGTTCCCATGTTCCATGCTCCGCTTTGCTTGTTGCCCATGTCGCTTTGCATTGTTTCTCATTCCTATTTGGTTTAGTTAGACACTGTTAAGTAACAAAATACACTGGGTTTATAGAATCACTTACAGTGGAATAACTGAGCTAAACTCAGGGTGGATTCCAGTTCCATAGTCCGGTTGATAGGTGGATTTTGTGCGGTGTATAGTTCATATTATGTAAATCTGATATGAAAAAATTACCAAAATTCCAATGACAACAGAACTTTCCACCAAATGGCGACCCGATGAAATCTGCGAGAAGCTGAGTATCGGATCGACTACGTATTACAACAGACTGAGCCATCTGGGAATTGAGGCGAGCAAGGATGAGGAGGGAGTGTATCTGAATGCTGAGCAGATGAAACTGATGGAGGATTTGAACGAGCACATCAAACAAACTGGGAGGATGAAGGGATTTCGGGACAGTGGTGGTCAACTAGCGCTATCAGAAAGTTCTGGTTTGGCATCGGCGTTAGAAATTCCAGAGGTGGAGGCAGAAACTTTTGTTCACATGGATGATGAAAGGCTCAGCCAATTAATAGAGGAAGCAGGTGAACTCAAAGTACAACAAGTGGCGATGCCAGAACTCATAAAGCTGCACCTCGCTGCGGGCATGACCGAAGAGGATCTATCTGACGAGCAAAGAGCAAAACTCCAAGCCATCAGGGAGGCAGCCACCCCAAAGTCGAATGCCGCCGCATCACTAGCCCAGAGAATGTTGCAGCGGCACCGCCAGAACCAAGGCAAGGATCAAGCCAAGAATCCAGAAATGAAGTAACCAAAGTCTGTGAAATTCTCCGCAGCGGGCATTGCTGCATTGTCACCGGGGAGCTTGGAACCGGTCTGGAAGATGTAGCGACAGGCGTTGCTTTGGAGTTGAGTGGAGAGTTCTCCATTGCTACGGTTATCTACAAAGGAAGCGGGAAGAAATTCTTTCAGCAGTTAGCAGAACAACTGGACATTCCTACCGAAGTGGAGGATGACAAAGGCAAAGTTAAGCAATTGACCTTTGACCAACTCAAAGAAGAAATCGCGCTCAATATTCCCACTGATGCGTTATTGCTGCTGCCCGAAGCCAAGCGCCTCACCACGGGAATTCGATTCTGGCTTGAAGATTTAATCGAAGCTGGTTGCAGGGTTTGTTGCTTTGCGGTGGCGAACCCCAGCCGCGATATCTTCATCAAGATGATCGAAGTTGAATTAGAATTGCCGAGCGATCGTGCTATTAGATCTGCAATGGAAGATGAAGCGGCAAAATTGGGTTTGAATCTCACAGCAGCTCGACTTTCCCAACTGCAACCCTTAGCGGGGAGGAATCCGATGTTGGCTAGAAAAGTAGTGAGGCAAGAGAAACTGGGAATCAACCCAACAATGGAGCACCGCCAATATTTGGTAATGATGCCCATCCTCCTAGCTGGATTGTTCTCTTTTGCCGTGATTCGCTATGTGGGAATGGGAACTGGTAACAAGAATTGGCAAATCTTTGGTGGCGTTGCCCTGACTGCGGCGATGGCTGCCAAACAGTTAGGGCGGGTTGAAGGTGCAAAGAAGAGGTTAGGACAATGATTCAAGGTATTTCTGCCACAGAAGCGCACAAGCTACACCCAGAACAATGGGTAAACATTTATGAGCTTGGCATTGCAGGTGATGCTGAGTTCTATGATTGTTGTCAAGTGTCAGATTTAGATTTAGAAGATGCGTCAGAATACGGTTTACAGCTAATAGATGAAGCCGGAAAAGTTATGCGTGTGGGAGAATCTTTGAAATGATGGCACTCACTCACTGTATCGTGTCAGCAGCAGGAGTTTCATTACTCCTGGGTACTGCTAATTCTTTGCATTTGGCATTAGCCATTGCCGGTAGTCAGTTGCCCGATATTGATACATCTACAAGTACCATCGGGCAAATCCTATTTCCGATTAGCAATTGGATTGAGGATCGCTTTCCCCACCGCTCGATTACTCACTGCTTTCTGGCAACTTGCGCTTTGGCTCTAGTCTCTGTACCTGTCTACTTTTACGCTGATTGGAAAACTTGGCTGTGTCTGCCTTTGGGACACTTCCTAAGTTGCTTCTCCGATATATTCACCAAACAGGGAGTGCAGTTCTTCTGGCCCTATCCCACTTGGTGTATATCGGTTTCAAATCCTAATCGACGCTTGCAAACTGGAGGCACTGGTGAATATTGGGTGTTAATTATTGCCATCATTACTTTGATTGGAGCAATTAAACTAAGCGGAACGGGTGGCCCAACAGCATTTGTGGGAACATCACTCGGATTGCGCTCAAATGCAACGGAGATTTATCAAACCAACTCGGCATCCTACCACGTTTACGCTCAGATAAACGGCACTTTTGCTAGCGATTCTAGTTCAGCAGACGGTAGGTATTTTATAGTAGCGGGAGAGGGTAACGAGTTTATTGTTCACAATAAAGCGGGCTTGTGGAAAACAGGCACAAATCTAATCAGCAGTCGATTAACTGCGGAAGTAGGGCAACCCGCATCTGCATCAGTTCAATTGTTGCAGTTTGACGAAGAAGAGTTTGCCATAACCCCCATTCCCGATACTCTCATCTTTGTGACGGGTACATTAACCGTGGACGAACCAGATTCAATTAAAATAGTAACCAATCCCAAACAATTGGAGATTGCCAAACTAATCGGTGATAAAATAACTTTTAACTACTGTTCCTTAGAAACAGCCATCAAATTACTGAGCGGACAATACATCACAGGTTCCCTAGAAGCCAAAATATTTAGCCCTAAACCAGACTTATGAGGTAGCCTATGAAAGAATATATAGCAACTGCATTGGGAGCGGGAGTTGTGGGATTCTTGCCTTTCCTCAACCTCAATCCGCAGCCTAATACACCAACACCCGCACCCATACCCCGTTTACAAAAGCCACCCGTTATTCAGCTACAGCAATCAACTAAACCAACTAAAAGACACCGCATTCAAGTGCAAGTTATTTCCCTCAACGATTTAAAGATTGCTGAAGGAGTCGAGGTAGTAGCCGGACAAATCATCAGTGACCGCACCGAAGAACGCCAATCTTTGGAAGCAGAACGCAAGCAAATCGAGAACAGCATTCAACAATTATCGATTCCTACGAGTAAACTAGCCGAACTTCCCGAACCCAATTTTGCCATAGAAGAAGCAGCCATCCAACAAATCAAGGATGAACTGCAACTAATGGAAGCCCACTCGGTAGCACCTGCACCAGAAACCTCGTTCAGATTTAAGGATGAAACGCTCAGGAAGTTATTGGAAGCCAAGCAACTAGAAGAAAGAGCAGAAGCCATCACCGCTGAAGCGAACAACCGTACCAAACTTGCTGAATCTAAAACAAGGTTAGTGGGACAACTAAATAGCGCCATTGCTGCACTCAACAAAGCTAAGAGCAATTACCAACACCAACAGTACGAGCATTCACTAAACCTGGTGAGGCAACAATCAGAAATGCAGAGACAACAGTACCAAATAGCTTCCTTGGTTGGGCAAAAACAAGAGATTGAAGCTAAACTGCGCGAGATTACTCAGATTAAATCCCCCGTAGCGGGCAAAGTACGTCGCATCAAAAACTTGGGTCAAAAGGACAGGCAGATTAATTTAGAGGTGGTAATTGATGTTCAATAAAGTATTGATTAAATTGGCAATAAATAAATGCAGAAGTTTCTCAACACCTTACCCCTGTTAGCCATTGCAGTTTTGATTTGGTTCCACTTCCACCAACCCAACAGCGAGAAACCTAAACTAGCCAAGCCTCCCAGTCAAACAGAATCGCGTCGGTGTCAGGTGGTTGAAGGCTCGATTTACGACGGCGATACTTTTCGGGTTAAGTGTGACAATCGCGAACAAAAGATTCGACTGTGCGGCATAGATGCGCCAGAAGCCAAGCAACCCCTGGGTATTGAGTCTCGGAATTATCTGCGTTCCCTAGTTGCCCAAGCAAAAGGTCAAGTCATAGTTATTGAAATGGATCGGGACAAGTACGGCCGCAGTGTCGCCGAAGTATTGCTAGAGTCACCATCAGGCGAACAATCGGTGCAAGAGGAAATGCTCAAAGCGGGTATGGCGTATCACTACAAACAGTACAGCGCCAATTGTCACAACCGTGAGGCGTTCGATATCGCAGAGGAGATGGGGCGATCGCAGCAGCGGGGAGTGTGGAAGCTTCAGGGCGGTGGTCAGCGTCCTTGGGCTTACCGCCAGCAGAACAAGTAGGGTTGAGTGTTACTACAAACTATCGGCAATTAATTGTCAGCGAAAATATGAAAATGAAGGCTTGCTGAAAATTGCCAAGCGCGTTAACGAAGTTTTTGCTCAACCTGACGTAAAAGGTTCTCGACAACACTCAGCTTTCAATTGTGATGCTGACAGTGCAATGCCATTTCTTGCATAATGCAACGCTCTGACTTAAATTTGCCTACTTTAGCGCATCCAGCCTCGGAGCAGGTACTCGGCCTGTACATCGCGTATATGTGCAACTGCCTGGTGGTGAGCTGAAATCTCTGTGATGTAATTTGAATCCTCGTCGCTTTGAGAAAATTGTGAGGTTTGCTGCTTAGAGTTACTAAACACAGCAATAGCCCATTGTGAAAGCATACTGATCGTGTCGGAAACTTGTGCCATGATTTTTTTTGTCTGAATTTCTGTATGTTCTTATCAAACTCGAAGCAACACTGACTTCAAGGCTGAGAATGACTGAGTTTCTTCGTTTCAGCCGTGAATCAATGAAAAAATTCGTATAGAAGAGGCAGGCAAGATTGGCTTGCTAACTCATCAAATCTGAAGACTTACCACCCTAGTATTTGAAAGTAGGCGTTGCTTAATCACGGTATGAAAAAAATCAGTTGAAAATCCAGCAGCTTTGTGAATAATGATTTGGATGATTTGCCTCTTTAGCTTTTCATACTATAAATCAGCAACGCCGAAAATACTCTTATAGGAGGGGCCGGATAGCCCGTCCTAATTATTTTTGCAAGAGGTCTAGTGTTTGTGAGTCTAGCCTTTCACTACTCATAACACCGTGTGAAAGTTTAATTTATGGATCTTGACGGGGAACATATGCTTGCGTGGACTGAGCGTTGATAACGATCGATCCGGCAACAAGCGGGGCAGAAGCACTGAGAACGAGAGCAACAGATGCGAATGCAAGAAATCGTTTCATAGAATTTGTTCTCCTGAGTAAAACGCTTTTAGATTTTGGTAGGGAACTGCAAATCTTTTTCCAGTTCTCTGTCGCTCGCCTTAGTTAGCGGTATCACTGGCGATGATTTAATTAAACAAGGATGCTGACTGAGTTCATGCCTGAGAATGACTGAGTTAGGCTGACTTTTGAGCGATTATCATCTAAAATTCGATCACATCAAAAACAAGAATATGCCACGATCGCTCAGGGTTCGCCAAGACTGTATAGGAAGGGTCAAACTATCGGTGAGACGAAACGGCTTTCCAAGCCAGCAAGCGCTAGCCGAGGAGCTGGGCTTAGCTCGCTCTACAGTCGTCAATTTCCTGACGGGTAAACCTGTTGACCGGGCAGTTTTTGAAGAAATATGTCTCAGGCTGTCTGTGGACAGTCAAGAGATTGCTGAAATGGATTTCGATCTTTCAGCAACTGGCAGCCAGAATTTAAGCATTAAGGCTGTAAGAATATCTAGAGACCTAAGAGGAGCTCCAGACGTTTCCTTTTTTTTCGGTAGAGAAGCGGAGCTAACGACGTTGGAGCAGTGGGTGCTTCAGGAACAGTGCAAGCTAATTACGGTATTTGGGGTTGGAGGAATTGGTAAAACAACGTTGTCTGTTAAGCTAGCGCATCAAGTCGAAGAGAGCTTTGATTACGTGATCTGGCGATCGCTCCGAAACGCTCCCCCGTTAGACGCTCTTTTGGTAGATTTGATTCAGTTTCTGACTCCCACGCCAGTTGCTAAATTACCCGAAACACTAGATGGGCAGATTGCAACTCTTTTAGAATGCCTTCAGCAGCGATGCTTATTGGTTTTAGACAACTGCGAGACAATCCTGCAAGAAGGAATTCAGGCAGGAGCATATAAAGTTGGGTATGAAAACTATGGCTCACTACTAAAGTGCATTGGCGAAACACATCATCAGAGTTGCGTCGTTCTGACTAGCCGAGAAAAGCCTGCTGAATTAGTTCAGCTAGAAGGATCTAACGTTCCTGTGCGATCTTTGCGGCTTAATGGTTTGAGTGAAGTAGAAGGATACAAAGTTTTTGAGGTTCAAGGATATTCTGGCTCAGAAGCTGAATTAGAACCTCTGATTGGGCGGTATGGTGGTAATCCATTAGCCCTAAAAGTTATTGCCACGACTCTTCAAGAATTTTTCGACGGCAATGTTGCTGAACTACTAAGACAAGAGATCCTTTTCTTTGGAGATATCTGGCAGCTATTGAGTGAGCAGTTCAATCGACTGACGGCTGTAGAAAAACAGATCATGTATTGGCTAGCAATGGAGCGAGATTGGACATCGCTGAGCGATTTGCGCGAGAACCTTTTTCCAACAGTGAAAGCAAGAGAGCTACTAGAAGCCCTCAATTCACTACAACGCCGTTCTCTGATTGAAAAACGTTTAGACTATTTTACACAGCAACCCGTAGTGATGGAATACATCACAAATCATCTGCTTGAGCAAATTTTTCAGGAAATTAAAACGGGTCAAATCTCGCTACTCAATACTGTCGCCTTAATCAAAGCTCAGACGAGGGATTTTGTAAGAGAATCACAAGTTCGATTGATTATAGTACCCCTGCTCAAGGAATTACAAAAATATTTCAGAACAGAAACAGCCCTTCGTCACCGATTAGATACCTCGTTAGAGGTTGTGCGGCATGAGGATGAACTGAAACTAGGCTATGCAACGGGTAACTTTCTCAATCTGTACCGTTCTCTAAATTTGAACTTTTCAGGATATGACTTTTCTGAGTTAGTAGTTCGTCAAGCCTTTCTACAGGACATCGAGTTGCACGATGTGAATTTTTCGCACTCCGAGTTCATTGATTCGTCATTCACTCAAATTTTTGGTGGTATTCTCTCCATCCAGTTCAGCCCAGATGGGCAGACGCTAGCCACAAGCAGCACAAATTGCGAAATTCAAGTGTGGAGCGTAACAGATAGACAACGCCTCCTAACCCTTCAAGGACATACAAACTGGGTACGAAAAATTTCGTTTGATCCAACGGGTGGGCTACTCGCTAGCGCCAGCGATGATGGAACTTTAAGAGTATGGGACTTAGTGGAAGGAACTTGCAAAAATGTTCTAAGCGGGCATGGCGATAGTGTATACAGCGTTACGTTTAGTCCAGACGGTCAAGTCATTGCTAGTGCTAGCTACGATCGTGCTATCCGCTTATGGAATGCTAGTGACGGAACTTGTTTAGCTCTGCTCGAAGGTCATTCTGCTGGAGTTCTGGCTGCCAGTTTCAGTCCCTGCGGCAATCTTTTAGCAAGCGGTAGTTTTGACCACACGATCCGAATCTGGGATGCTCAAACGGGAGTTTGCCTTCAGATACTGACTGAGCATACCAACTGGGTAACAGGACTCAACTTCAGCCCAGATGGGCAATGGTTGGCAAGTCCAAGCTGCGATCGCACTATCCGTATTTGGCGAGTGGCTGACTGGCAATGCGTAAGGACTTTGGAGGGTCATACTGGATGGGTTTGGGGAGCCGTTTGGAGTCCAGATGGTCAGTTACTCTTAAGCTGTAGTGCCGACTGTACCGCAAAAATTTGGGACGGTACAACAGGTGATTGCTTACGCTCATTAGGAGGACATACAACCCAAATTTGGAGAGCAGTATTTAGTCCAGATGGACAAACTATTGCCACAGGCAGCGAAGACCAGACGATTTCGTTATGGGAGGTCGAGTCAGGTCGTTGTTTAACAACAATAGTTGGACATTCAAATTGGGTACGCCCTTTAGTGTTGAGTTTAGACGGTCAGTTTTTTGCAACTGGACACAAAGACAGAACTTTACGGATTTGGAATAGCGCTGACAATCAGTGTTTACAGGAGATAAAAGCCCATGAAACCGGCATTTCGTCGTTGGCTTTTCATGCTGGTAACGAACTACTAGCTAGTGGGGGAATGGATGCCACGATCAAAGTTTGGAACTGGCAGCAGAAGAAGTGTGTAGCAATCTTTGAAGGACATGGTAATGAAGTATGGGGTCTTGCGTTTAGCCCGAATGGGGAATTTCTCGCGAGTAGCAGCTTCGATCAAACAATCAAACTCTGGCGCTTGCAGAGTAGAACCTGCTTTGCGACTTTAATCGGACATCGCGATCGCGTTTCTACACTTGCCTTTCATCCTAATGGCACAATTCTCGCTACCGGCAGCGACGATTGTACGATCAAGCTTTGGAATATTTCCACAAGAGAGTGCTACGCTACCCTAACTGGACACAATGCGCGAGTGGGAGCGGTATCCTTCAATTCAAAAGGAGATAGACTCGTAAGCGCGAGCCTAGATCAAGCGCTCAAAGTTTGGAATGTTGAGACTGGAGACTGCCTACAAACGCTGCAAGGTCACCAAGGCTGGGTTATGGGAGCCGCGTTTTTCTCAGATAATCAAACCGTTGCTAGCAGTAGTTCCGATAGAACTATTAAGGTTTGGAATAGTCAGACGGGGCAATGCTTAAATACCTTGAAGGGGCACACCAATTGGGTTTGGACCGTAACAGTTAATCCTGACGGTCGGAAATTAATTAGTAGTAGCGAAGATGAATCTATCCGGATCTGGGACGTACAAACCGGGATCTGTTTAGCAACGTTGAAACCTAAACGCCTCTACGAGGGGATGCAAATCACAGGAGTCAGGGGTTTGACTTTAGCACAGGAAGCAACATTGAGGGATCTTGGAGCAGTATGAAGCGACAACAGGCGCGGTTTATTGGTGAGCCTTGTAGAAAAAACTTTGTGCCAAGGTCTGTCATCAAGACAAGCCGAGAAGAAATTACAGACTTGTCGCTGGCAGTTCGCAAGTACGTTAAAAACGATCAAGGATATTGGGAACTAGCGGAGGAGGGAGAGGCTGTTGAATTACCTCCAGGATTGCATGGTTATGTTTTCGTTGTGGGTGCTTTATTTCAAGCTGACGATCGCCCTCAAGAAGACAGCACTCCGTTATACACGGGCGATGGCATGATCTACCGCTTGGGCTTTGAGCATAGTAAAGCGATTCTCAAAACCCGAATTACAAAAACGCCCTGCTATTACGCTGATATTGCGATGACTGGAGCGAGCGATAACGCGGTATGGAAGCCTGAAACCACGTTTTCTAAACAGCATTGGCTATGGTCGTACTTGGCAGCTTTTCGGAATGGAGGTCCCAGTCGCATGAGTCTCCTTCTAGGAGGCAGAAATCAACTCAATACTGCATTTCTTCGAGTAGGCGATCGGTTAATTGTCACCATTGATGCAGGTCGTCCTTATGAAGTTGACCCCGATTCACTGGAGCTGATTGCACCAATCGGAACAACCGCTCAGTGGCTGGGCATCTTACCGATTGTGTCTCGCCTTGTTTCTCAGTTTACTGGGAGTTACCCCTTTGACGTTTACATCAACTCTGCTCATCCTGTCGCCGATCTCATAAAACCTGAGAATACTGCCGATACAGAACCGGGCTTCTTCACGACGAATTACTCAACAGGATATAACGGACTATATCGAAGACCCGTTAGTTGGGTATTTGATCGACTCAATCGCTTTCTCAAAAGCGGAGCAAATGCCAAAGAACAGTTCGGACGCTTTACTGACTTAATTTACTACCGATTCCCTACAGTGGAGGCAGAATTAGACAACAAAGTCGATAAACATAGCGAGCGTGGCAGATGTAAGGAGCCTATCCTCAAGCACTGGCGATTAGTTCTTGCAGATGGACCGCAAAAAGGTCAACCTGTTGTCGTTGAACAGTCTCTTCATCAGGCCGCTATTACAGAACGCTTTATTCTCCTTGCGGATATCGCCTTCAAGATGGAATTCTCACAGATTTTTTCACCCTTCTTCATCGGGTTTCTCAAACTAAACTTCTTTCAGAAACACTGGTCGCTAAGCGGATGGGTTCGTGCAAAAGTTCTACGGAATATCCTGCCTTTGCCGAAAGGAATTTTGTACGTTGTTAAACGGGAAGATTTAGAAAAGTACCCTAGTTTTGTTTGTACCGATAACCAAGAGGAGAAACCACCACTTCCTATACCTGCAAAACAGATCATTCTGCCCTATGAAATTTCGCATTTTGCGGCTGATTATAGTAACGAAAACGGAAAAATTACGCTTCATGTTGGACATCCCAATGGATGGGATGTGACCCAGTGGATTACCAGATATGATAGTTCTGTACCGGGAAGATCTGGTCTTCGCAGCGATTTAGAAGGAATGCAGGTTGGAACTACGGATCTCGGTGGTTTGGCAAAGTACGTGATTGATGGTGACAGCGGTGAAATCCAGACCGTGAATGTCATTCGGGATGCGGAGTCCACCTGGTCCCCTTCAATCTATACCCACAGCGAACTCTGTCGTGACGACAGCAATAATCAGGAAACTCAAGTTAAAAATATTTATTGGATTACCTGGGGATTTACCTGGGAGCTAGTTCCGCAACAGCTTTATGAAGTCTATCAATCAAGAGGATACAGAGCGATTCCGATTGAGAATCTTCCTGATGGGGACAAACCTTTAACCTTATTGCGACTCGACACTGAAACAATGGAGATTGCAGATTCCTTTCAATTTCCATCAGGATATTTTGCCTCTTCACCGCAATTTATTCCTAGCTCTGAACCACTAGAGGGAAATGATCCGTCTACACATGGTTTTATCGTCTGTACTGTCTTATCTGACGATCCGAACAACGAGAAAGAGTCTTGCGACGAATTTTGGGTATTTCATGCCGACGATTTTCACAAACCCATCTATCGTTTAAGTAATCCGGCTGCCCACAAGTCGCTCAACTTGGCGCTAACACTCCATACAGCCTGGATGAAGGAAGTTCGCAGCGAGAACCAGCGGAAACGCTATGGTGATGTGAACAACCGTCGGAACTTACGGAGAGATTCTGTTGATAAAGATTATGCACCCCGCTTGAAGAACGCTAAGAGCGTTGTTCGTGAGTTGTTCAGTGATATCGTTTATGAGTATTTTGTTGAGCAGCTTTCAGAAGTAGAAGCAACAGAACGCTTGCTACAGGAAAACTATCGGATTGATGGTTCTAATAAGTCCAGTTAATTAAAGCCAATGTACAAGCCGTGTCAGAAAAACCATAGCTTTGAGGACAGCATCGCTCCGTCCTCAAAAGGTTGACTTCCAAGCTACTAGCGAATTCCCCAGTCTACAAATAGATCGCGAGGATCATATCGACGCAGAAGAGCAACTAGATTCTTCAATTCTGCCTCTGTACCCACACAGACGCAGCCAGCGCTCCCCGGAGAACTACTCCCATTCCAATCCATGTGAAAGCCAAAACTGTCACGATCGTCAAATCGGGTCTTGATAATCGGAACCCAAACTGGACCAATCCCGTTTGTCTCATGGAAATGTACATCAATGTAGTTATCCTTGCCGCCTGCAAAATCGATGTCTCCAATGGTATAACGCGCTTGAGGAATAGGCTCAAGACTTCCAGGAAAACTAAGGGGATCGTCAGGGACTCTAAATTCCTGCGCTCCAGGTGCGCCTGAGATTGCATCAAGCGCTGCGAGAACTCTTCCCTTTGGATCGACAAACTCTAGCAATAACTTCTCCAGACCCGCATACGCCGTTGTACCAGTACGGGTCAAACGACAGTAAATTCGCTCCAACATGGGAGGAGGCAAACGCTCCACAGCGTTTGTCAAGGCTGCTGTTAGGGCTGCCTTGGTTTTGGCTCCAAACTTTCCATCGACATCAAGGTCGTTTTCGCTCTGGAACCATTCGACCGCCCCTTTAGTAATCGGAGTATATTCGCCAGGCTGAATGCCGTCGGCAAGATAACCAAGCTTTCCTAATGCACAATTCAAAATGAAGCAGTCTTTGCCAGAATTTCCCACGACTAAAGTACGACCGATCTCTAAGGGAAGTTTTGGTTCCTGCCAAGGGGTGGCTGGAAATGTAGTATCTGGTGTGGAAGTACCAGCACCAGGAAATCCATCTCGCCGAAATAGGGCTTCTTCTCTGTCACGACGGATGACTAGCCCTGGAAGAACTTTGCCATTTCCATGAATCCAGCGATCAAACTCCCTCGCTGCACCTTCGTAATCTTGACTGTTCAATTTCTTCAGAAGCGTTGACCCTTTCAAGCCATCTTTCCCAGTTCCCACATTGAAAGCAAATGAAACGAGCGCATCAAACATACCCTGCGTTAAAGCAACTGTGCAAAGGGTATTGACTGCACCTGTTCTCTCATCCACCTCCAACTGCAGCCATCGCTCAGCATTAGCTTTGCTGATCGCATCGCCCGCTTGCACAGGTCGTTTTTTATCAATGTGATAGATCGAGCCATAGCCAATCGTCCAAACTCCAACCGGATCAGCGTATGCTTCAATATTTCCATCAGCACGTTTACGGTGTAAACCTTCGGAATCTTTAATAAGATTCAAACAATCTTGTCCAGCTTTCCCAGCCATAGTGGTTCCTTATTCAAGTAGCAGAACTTTGAGACTCTTCCATCAAAATTCGCTATTGCCTGAGTTGAAGGCTGAGAATGGCTGACTTATATAGCAAGTCTATTTGAGTCATGAATGTAGAACCACCTGAAACGCTGGCGATCATTGAATCGATTGTTTACAAATCAAATGGTTTTGCTATAAATAGTAATGATATATTGAAAGCCATCGCTTGCTATTGCTTCAAACACTCAGGAAGAAATAGTTCCCATCCAATTTTTTTGGCGCTCAGAGTTCAGACTTCAGTTTTGATTGAGTGTTCAGTACCTTTTTGGACGCTGCTCGTTCCTCGACCGTCAACCGTTCCCAAATTACGCTGTTGCTGATTCCCACAGTCTTACGAACCGCTTTAATTATTTTGTTGACGCTCGCTACAGCACCTTCCACATCTTGCGGGTCAGAGGAAAGTGCAGTTTGGATCATTCCCACTATGTCCGCAATCTCTGCCTCTACATCAATCTCATCTGATGGTGTTGCTTCACTTGATCCATCTGCGGTTGTGGGTGCTGGCTTCGGCTCAGAGTGTAATGGTGATGCGTGTGGGGGGCTAATCTCAGTGCTTGGGGCGATCGCAGCAGCGGGGAGTGTGGCGGCTTCCCAATGGTGAAAGACCTTGGGATTACCGCAAGCAGAATCAGAGTTGATGTACGCCAACGAGGGGTATACACCAAACCAGTCAGGAGCGATCGCAATAGCAGGGAAGGCGGCAACTTCCCAAGGGTGATAAATGACTGTGAAATTATCCTCAACCAAAGCGTTAATTGGGGTTGCGGAATTGTTGTTTTGCCCAGTCCAACAGTTCGTCGTAGGTGGAATAAGCGCACAGTATTCGAGACTTATCGCCTTTTTTCCTTATGGCAATAACTTTGCCTTTTCTATCTTCAAAACCAGGTTGTCCCGTTATTTCTTCTAACTCTAGCTCAAAGAATTTAAGTGCTTGAATGAATTGGGAAATCTTATTGTCTTCCATGAGTTAATAGCTTTTTAATTTAATTTGTTCACAATTACAATGGATACATTTTAACTTGTCTGCCGTATCTTTACACACATTAGAAAAACAAAATCCGTTGAGCTTGTGAAACAGGAAAAGCGCTGGCTTCGATGCTCCTTGAAGGGATGCTAAAAGCCACAAGCTGGAGCCTAAAACTAAGCGGGAAGCGTGGCAGTTGCCGGGAGCCAGCGTCAAAGCCAGTGATTATCGCAAACAGAAGTAGGATGAGTCCCGCCGATGCAAGTGCGACGGCAAGCAGTTGCGACAAATCCACCCACTCAAAGAAGTTGATGGGGGTAATCTTGGTACTATTACCAGACGCTGCTGTGTCAGACGTGCTTTCTTTTTTGGCTCGAATTCTAATCCGTGCGAAGTTAACAGCGATTCCCAACAGGGGTGCTAAGTTTTGTGTCGTTGATAGCCTCCCATCACAGCATCGTAGGGGCCAGGCCCAGAACCGCCGCGAGTGGCAATAATTTTTTGCAGAGTAGGGGTGAGAACCAACTCAGCAGGAGAAATACCCAACCACTTACATAAAGCTAAAAAATCCTCAAAGTGGATTTTTGCCACCCAAGCTGTCTTAATGTAAGCGTTTTCAGCCTGACAAATAGCGACGATACGGATACCTATTTCTTTTGCTGTGTCCCTGTACCCACGTTTGCCGCGCTTGGCTAAAACTAACTGGGACAATCTTTCTGCATCAAAATCACTTGGGAGAAGGTATTCATAGCAGGGTGTTTGCTGCCCTGATCCGCCGAGTACAGCGTCATAAGGGCGGGGTTCCGATTGGTGCATATTTTGGTTCAATTCCAGTAAAGCCCCTTTTTAAGGAGGCGTAATTCCTAATTTCCCTTGTCAGGAGTTAACTCCTCAAGTATCTGCCAGACAACTTCAATATCGCGTAAATCAGCTTTTGTTCTCTTGCGCTTACCTTTCAGTAAGTTAAGTACCTCTGGGGGTTGTAATAATTTAAATTCAGCCACTGTCGGAAAAATCGGCGAGCAAGTCGCTGAGCCAAGTAGTGAGCGCACTACTCCCACTTCCCATTCAAGCTCGTATTTTTCTTCCTCGAACCCCTTAAAAGCTTTTTCCCACCGTCGATTCTCAGCTTTTAGTGCTTCTAATTCTTGCCTGAGTGATTCAACCTCATCATTTAATATGTTTACTTCATCAATTGAACCGCTTGTGTCATGGGATTTACCTGTCTTTACCTCTACTTCAGATCGGAAATTATTATTTGTGTCACCCGGTTCAGAACCTCGGTCAAGCTGTCGGGCATAGTCGAGAGTAGAGTCAGCTAGGGCGATCGGAACTCGAATAGTGCGAGTTGGGCCGCTCTGCCAAGCAGCTTTAAAGCGGGAATCTTTGATTGAGTCTTCGTGTCCTTTAGGGTTGGGCATAACAAATGAATCCCTTGTGTCAAGCGTTTCATCTACCATAACAGTCATTCTAAACAGTTTCAAGCGCGTGACACACGGTTTTTGCTGTTGACAAGAGTTAAGGAGAGTGGCGGCTATTTTTCCGGTGGTCTGAAACTGATTTTCTTCATTTCAGCAAAAATTTAGCAGCCCGTCGAAAAAACCCGTTAGAGGTTTAGGCGGGGAAAGGGCAATTTCCCACTTACTCCAAAACCTTGTTCTAGGCGGGGATACTACAATACCCCCTTTAGGAAGTGAGTACGGCACAAGGCACTACGTTTTTCGTCGCACCAACCTGCCTTGTTTAGTATGTGGCAGCGCAATCCGCCAACTTCGTCAAGCTCCTAGAGTTGGAATTAAGGAGGATAGTGTGATCGCTCTGGACAATCAGGGTGTCGGACATATAAGACATCTTCCGAGTTCGATGGAAAAAATTGTTTAGTCAATTGCAGAACTTTGGGGATGTTTCTGGATATATGATTGACAGCGCTGCAAAAGCAGAGTGCATTTATGTGGAGTGGCACGGAACATAGCTCAGAAGCTTATGAGCTATCCTGA
Source organism: Microcoleus sp. Pol12B4 (assembly GCF_036701385.1). Classification (NCBI taxonomy): domain Bacteria; kingdom Bacillati; phylum Cyanobacteriota; class Cyanophyceae; order Oscillatoriales; family Microcoleaceae; genus Microcoleus; species Microcoleus sp. Pol12B4. The sequence continues at coordinate 34,085 of NZ_JAUBQR010000014.1, forward strand.
ATTTAACTTTGCTAATCCCCGTGTTCGCAATCAGGCTGTTTTCTCCATCTAACCCTTTTGAAGGGCAAGCAGAAACATCTATTATCAGAAATTTTTCTATGGATGAAAAAGACAAGCCCCTATCTCCTGACGCAAACCAAGAGTCCGCTGCGGCTGAACTGGAGGAAAACCTGGAATATCTGGCTCTCGAAGCTCAGAGGCACATTCCTGGAAGTAAAGAGCAAAATGACGGTATAACAAGGTTGATTGCTAATCTTGAGAAACCTGGTCAACTCACCAAGCCTAGGAATACATATGGTTTGCCATCCAGCTTGTACCATGACGTTTGTGAGGACGCCAAACAAAAGCTCAATTTAGAGCTTGTCGAACAGATTCAAGCAAAAAAGTATGACCCTGAAAAAGGACCAGTCATTAATTGGGCTAGGTTTCATCAAAGCAAAAAATTCAAAAAGGCTCAAAAAGATCTCTTGAACCTTCATTCTGTACAAAAGAAGGGTAAGGAAATAAAAATTAAGGTCTTGTCGGCAGATAACCTTGTTATCGATTCTCAATCAAGTGATAGGGATGGCTCTAGTATGTCACACCTAGAACACATACCCCAAACTCCTCATGAGGAAGTGAATCCTCTGATGTCACAAGAATTGTTAGAATTAATTAAGGAAGACCCTGAAACCTTTTTTAGCAGTAAATGTGTGAGAAATCATCCAGAGGCTAATTTTCGAGAAATATTCTTACTCCAGCACTATGGGTACAAGTGGGATGAAATAGCATCCCTTTTTGGACTTAAAATGAAAGCTATTAGTACCTTCTACTATCGCTGTTGCCAGGACTTTGCTCCCCTGTTTAAGGAATACTTACAGCAATGATTGGAATATTAGTCAAAGTATTTTTTTTAAGTTAAGGAGTTTCAAATCTGTCACCTAAAATGGAGATTAATTATGAAAAAATATCAGCAAATGAAGGGCAACGCGATGCTTACCACCTGATTAACGCACTGCTAAATTGTCCTAGTGGTGAAGAGTCTCAGATTCTTAAGGCTAACCAAGATCTGATTGATGCTGGCTTGGTGGAGACGCTAGCGCAGGTAGCTGATCTGCTAGTACAGCGAGGCGACCAGGGCACCGCTAATTTTTTAATTAATCTGAGCGCTCAGGTAGCTGATGCTCTGGGATTATCAAAAAATCTTAACGAAATGGTGACTCCTCAGAGAAAGGAGTCAAAGATAGCAACATCGGAAGAAGTATATCTCGATTTATTATTAAATGTACTACAGAGAACTGCCGAAAGCGGAAGCGATACCCAAGCGGTTTACCCACTTTTAGCGGAAAATTTAGACAAACTAGATGATACATTTGCCGCTGTGTTAAAAGATTGGGCAACTACTACTTTCACTGAATCTATACCAGAACAGGTAGAATTAGCCATAATAATTAACAATTTCAGTAAGTTAATTCAGCAGTTTTCGCTAGGTAATGAGGCTAGTAATTTGGAGATAGCGCTTACTGGTTTTGAAACTGCGCTGAAGGTTTTTAACCGCGATAATTTCCCTGTAAATTGGGCAACTATCCAAAATAATCTGGGAAATGCTTATAGCGATCGCCTTCGAGGGGACAAAGCTGAAAACCTGGAACAAGCTATTGCTTGCTACAAACAGGCTTTACAAATATATACCTGCACAGCTTTCCCACAACAGTGGGCAACCATCCAAAATAATTTGGGAAATGCTTACAGCGATCGCATTCGAGGGGAAAAAGCTGAAAACCTGGAACAAGCTATTACCTGCTACGAACAGGCTTTACAAATTTACACCCGTGAAGTTTTCCCAGAACAGTGGGCTACAACTCAAAATAATTTAGGCAGTGTATATAGTGATCGCATTCTAGGAGAGAAAACAAAAAATTTGGAATTAGCTATATTTTGCTACCAGGCAGCTTTGCAAGTCCGTACCCGTGAAAATTTCCCCCAAGAGTGGGCAGCAACCCAAAATAATTTAGCTGCATTCTACAGCAACCAGATTCGAGGTGATAGAGCAGAAAACTTAGAAGAAGCTATTGCCTGTTATCAAGCTGCCCTACAGGTTTATACCCATGAGGCATTCCCTCAAGATTGGGCGATGAGTCAAAATAATCTGGGAATTGCTTACCGGGAGAGGATTTGCGGGGAGAGATCGGAAAATGTAGAAAGGGCAATCGCTTGCTACCAGGCGGCTTTGCAAGTCCGTACCCGTGAAGTGTTCCCTCAACAGTGGGCGGCAACTCAAAATAATCTGGGTACTGCTTACGGCAATCGCCTTGTAAGTGATAGACCTGGGAATCTTGAACGAGGCATTGCCTGCTATCAAAATGCTCTACAAGTTTATACCCGTGAGGCTTTTCCAGAAAGATGGGCAGGGACTCAAAATAATCTGGGCAATGCTTATCGCGAACTAGCACAGATCGCCGAGGCGATCGCCTGCTACCAAAACGCTTTAGAGATTTTTACCCCCACAGCTTTCCCCATAGACTGTCTTAGAACTGGGCGCAACTTGGGGAACACTGCCTTTACTGCTCAAGTGTGGGATACAGCTATAGAAGGTTTTGCCGTTGCAATTGAGGCTGTTGAGCAAAGTCATAGTTGGGCTACTTCCGAATTGCGTCGGCAAGAGATTTTAGAAGAAGCTAACGACATCTATCAAAAGATAGTCGAAGCCTGCGTTGCTCATGGGCGACTGGATAAAGCGATTGAATACGTTGAGCGCAGCAAAGCACGTAACCTTATAGACCTCATAGCGACCCGTGACCTTTACCCCAAAGGAGACATTCCAACAGAGTCTCTCTATGAATTCAAGCGTTTGCAACGGGAAATCGAGGCAGAATATCGCAAAATTGACATCGCAGAACGCAAACCCTTCAAGGAGGGCAATATCAATTCCCTTGCGGATACAATGCCAGACCGGACTCACTTAAATCAATTGCGGCAAAAACTAGATGATTTAATCATTCGTGAAATCCAGCCTATCGATCCCACTTTCAGCTTAACTTACAGAGTTGAACCCATCTCTTTCAAACAGATTCAAGCATTGCTGCCGGACGACAACACTAGCATCCTTGAATGGTACATCACTGACGATATCTTTCTTACTTTCATCATCACTCGTCAAGCCATACAGCCGCTAGTCTGGCAATCTTCCTCTGAAGATAGAGAAGCTTTGATAGACTGGGTTAAGGAATACTTGCAAGATTACAGCGAAAATAAAAGCCAGTGGAAAGACAAACTCTCAAAATGTCTCCAGTACCTTGCTCAAATCTTGCATATAGGTCAAATCCTCAGTTACCTGCCCTCATCTTGTAACCAGCTAATTCTTATTCCCCATCGCTTCCTGCATCTGCTTCCCCTCCATGCCTTGCCTCTAGCTGAGGAGCAACACTGCCTATTAGACAGTTTCACCAAAGGTGTGAGTTATACTCCCAATTGCCAGCTACTACAGTTAAGCCAGAAGCGCCAACGCCCTGATTTTACACACCTGTTTGCCATTCAGAACCCCACCCAAGACCTAATGTTCACTGATCTTGAAGTTGAAATGATCAGGCAACACTTTCCGTCAAGTGATGTCCTAGTTAAAGAAGCCGCCCGAAAAGAGGTATTGGATAACCAGCGGCTCCACGATGTTCACTGCTTACACTTCTCTTGTCACGGCTACTTTGACTTTGAATACCCCCTAAATTCTGCTCTTATCCTGGCAGGTGCAGTAGATTCTACTTCACTCCAGCAAGCTAATACTGTGTATGAAATCTCTTCACGAGAAGGCAGCAGATTTAATCTAGAAAAATGCCTTACATTAGGGGACATATTTAATTTCAATCTCAGCCAATGTCGTCTTGTTACTCTTTCAGCTTGCGAAACTGGCTTAACGGATTCTACCCGCCTTAGTGATGAGTATATTAGTTTAGCCATTGGCTTTCTAGTTGCAGGTAGTCGCAGCGTGGTTGGCAGCCTCTGGTCAGTAGAGGAGCTGTCTACGGCATTCTTAATGATCAAGTTTTACGAAAATCTGCAAAGTCAGATATCAGTAGGTACAGCACTCAGCCAAGCTCAACTCTGGCTACGGAATGCCACCATAGCTGAACTGGAGCCGTGGCTAATGCAAAGGCAGTTACTCTTGAGCAATAAACAAAAAAGACTTTTATTGGGCTGGTTTCGTCTATTTGAAGCTGATGAGCAACCTTTTCAATCACCTTTCTATTGGGCAGGATTCTGTGCTAGTGGTCAATCGTGAACGAGCCAAATAACATAATCATGAGGAATTTAGTTAAAACTCACCAATAAAAAAATGAACCCCTTCAAACTGCTCTGATAGGGGTTCATTGAAGTAGACTATCTATTTAATAAACTGACTTGGATGAGTCAGTTTTATCAATAGTCTTCGGTTGAGTAATATCATCTGACTGGTTACTCTCCCTTTTGTCTATATCAGTCCTGACCTTGAGTTGTTTAGGACTGAAGTCTAAATCGAAAATATATCGACCATTGACCATATAGATTGTAGTGAAAGAGCCTACGGCAAACATTAGAACACCACAAAGGGGTAGCGTAATTTGCCACAAGGGGAAGTAGCGTTTCATAGGGCGTTTATCCTTACACTGACTGCTGAATTTCTATCCCTACAGATTGGAAAATTTCTGCATTTTATGCGAAATTTCAGGTTCGGTTACAAAAACTTTTGCTTGTCGCCTTTCTCTCGCATCTATTTCGGTAAGCTGCAACCCACTTCAGCAGAACATTGCGGAACTTGGTTTCGGATACCGTTGGGGTAACCACAGTGCGATAACCTTAAGCGCCTCTATATGAGGAAGGATGTTGATTCAGGAGCTACATCCTTAAAGTAAAAACTGTAACACACGTTCACCGCTCATTCCAGAAGGACTACAAGTCAGACGGTTTGCCGATGCTTTAAATCAGGTACTTAAAGGCAAACCCATCGTGTCACTCAAGGCACGGACAAAGACAGCTTCATTTTGGTGAAAAGAGCATTCAGGTGTCTTACTTAACAAGCGTATTGAACGAGTCCTATCGATCCCCCGATCGCCCTTCACTCCCCTCACCGACTGCTGAAAGTCCGCTCTCTACAATTGCGGGCATTAAAGAGCGCATTTGTTAAAATCGTTGGTCATGTGGAGCGGGTGCATCTACAAACCTGCTCAAAGGAGAATTGAAAGGCGATGTGGCTAAAATTTGGCGTTGCTCCCAACGGTAACTTGGCGAGCATTGATGAGGTTGTGCGTGGAAAAACTAACCTCGCTTGTCTCTACTGCGGAGGCGGACTCACAGCAAAAAAGGGTTCGGTGAAAGAACATCACTTCGCGCACACCGAGGACACTTGCAAGCCCGTGTCACAGCGGATTAAAACGAAAGCTTTCCCCTCGCTGCCTCTCTACGATAATTTCACCATCCAGCTTAAGGGTGAGGAATTGGAACAGTTGAAGGTGCTTTGGAAAGAGTACGGCGCACAGAATTACGCCATTCCCAAAGACTTGGTAAACTTTCGGTGGCAGTTGAAAGGATTGTTGGAATCAGAGGGCGATCGCTCTTATCACTTTACCGACTTGGGTAAAATCCCAGTGGGTGCGCTTCCCCTGGCGTTGTTCAACCAAATTCAAGAACCGCTGCTGATGTCTGCGCTGGTTTCATTGGAAGGCTCTGTAGAGATTGCTGAAGCTGCGGGGTTATCTTGCTTGGATGAACGGCGGGCTGATTTGCTGATTTATCGATCGCAGTTGCGACGCATTCTGGTGAACTCGCTCTACTTTTTAGAGGTAAAAGCTGACGGACACAGCTTCTATAAAATCGGCGTTACAACTCGGTTGATTGAAGAACGAATCGCAGAAGTGTAGCGGGATGGGAGAGCGCATTACTCGGATGTTGTTGTTAATTTATTGGGATTGTGGGAACACCGGGGGAATGTTGAGCTGTACTTTAAGCATCGGTACAAAGCGTTTAATTTTCGCATTGGCACGCTGACGGAGTATTTTCAATTTGCCAACGTTAAGGCTGTGCTGAATGACTTGTACGATATGGAAGCCAAGGTTCTGTCGGCTGTTGAGTCGGATGCGATCGCGCTCATATAGCGAGCAATGGCTATGGCAAAGCAGCGATTACCCGCTCTGTACGTCGCTGAAAACCCGCTTTCTACAATCATCTCGCAGTGAAAAGCGCGATCGCCCTTTAATTTAACTTGTCCAGCGAGTCACTGGACAAGTTGTAATTATTCTCTGACAAAAGCGCAACCTGGTGCGCTTTTAGAGCATTGCCTCTAGTAGTTCAATAATTTCTTCTATTTCGTCTCTATCCATCTCGCTGGCAATTTTGAGAATTTTCTCTTTATGGTTAGCTTTTGTCCCAATGTTCCCGGTGTTGAGCTTGCGGCCGCTCTTGTCAGTTCGCTCACTTATTTCTGGCAAAAGTCCCTCTGACTGTAAGTGCTTACGGTGCTTGCTAACAGTGGGTGTGCTTACACCGCAGAAATCGGTAGGGGTGGCGACTATTTTTCCGACGGTCTTCTAAATTTTTTCCTTCGGCAAAGACTTAAAAGCCCGTCGGAAAAATCCCGCTAGAGGTTTAAGCGAGAGACGTTGCTGAATACAGGTATGAATGGAAGATTTCCTAATTGCTATAAGCCAAGTATGGTGAGTTTTGTAACATCAAGCGAAAAGTTGATTCATACCGTGAATCAGCAACGCCAGCGAGAATCACCCCAATCCCCCCTCATTCCAAAAATTTTTGCTAGGCGGGGATAACCGTAAATCAGCAAAGCCACACCTTTTTTATAAAGGAGAGAAAAGTTTAAAAATTTTGCTAAGCGGGACAACCGTAAATCAGCAAAGCCACACCTTTCTTATAAGAGGCACGAAAATTATTAGCTTTTGCTGGGCGGGATAACCGTAAATCAGCAAAGCCACACCTTTCTTACAACAGTCCGGACAGTTTTCAATAACTAACGGCAGAATGCGAGTTCCAGCCTTCTCAGTGAGGTCAAATGCTAACTGTAGAATAAGGGTTTCAGCCTCTGTCTCAAAAACTATCCGGAGTATTATTTCTTATAAAGTTTGTATAAAGGATAGAGGATAGATAACTCTCAATAAACCTGTCATGGTTATATGAAGAAACACGCAAAGCAGAAAGACTTTGAATGTTTGGTAATTTAACTGGTAACAACTATGAGAAACCCTTTCTCGCAAGCACACGCTTTGAAAGTTATCGTTTTGCTATTGGTTCCCTGGTACTGGCTGCCATCGGCTCCTGTACCCAACCAATGTTTGAGGACTTGACTAAAGTTGGGGTTGGAGCTTATATCGGGCTGTACATCTCTGCAGCAATCAAAGATTGCGACCGCGATAAATCGCACCGTTAGGCGGGGATATCCATATTTTCTAAGCCTTCTAAGCCAGAGACTAGAACCGCTAAGGTTGTTGAATAGTGTCAAGCGCGTGACACAGGAGTTTGTTGTTCCCAAGAGTTAAGACGTGTAAGACGCTTTCACTTAGGACAAAGCAATTTTACCCCCTAAATTTTAGGTTTTTAAAACCGTGTTTCTGCAAGTTGGAGGAGCAGTCCACAGGTTTTAAAAAATCCAGACTATGCACAAACTAGCTGCTCGGAAAAAAGTTTCTGTTCTGGGAAAAAGTTTGGTGTTCGGACATCCTATGGGAACTGTTTCGCGCTTGCATCGGCGATTAGTATTTACAAGACGACCAAGCATAAGGAGAGCAAAAATGAAAGATAGATTTTTTGATGAACCGTCACTAGGAATAGGTATAAAACTAATTGGTCAAATTGCTGATGAACTTAGTTATACCCACACTTATGAACGTCGCAATTGTCTTTCAATCGTTAAATTTTTTCAACCCATACTACCTCAAAATAAACTTCAACTTGTTGGTTTGAAGCCATCGAGCGATGTTTTGAGCATTTTTAACTGGTTGAAAGAGCAAATACAGCAATTTCCAGGTTTATGGTGTACGGTTGCAAGGGTTTGTCCACCATTTTGGTAAGTGCTTGGGATTAAGGTGTACTATATTTGGCTGGAATCTGCTGTAACTAGCCCATCCGATCGAAATTGTAACCAGCTACTGCAAAGACTCACTATCGAGCTTAATAGTGATATTGCTACTGTTAGTCAAGTTTTGTGGTGGGTGGAGCAGTTAGATAATCTACCAATTCCCGAAACAGTTTTGCAGCTTTCCCGACTGGCGGTGGTTGAAGGGTTTATCCTCGCTGTTCACCATCACAAAGATATGCCGTCAGACACTTCGATCGATCTTTCGATTGCGGTATTTAAGGAACGTCTTGAAATCAAAATTTGGGATTGGGGAAAGCCTTTTAACTTCCAGGCTAAGTTGAACGAAGAGTTGAAAAAAAAAGATCCGTTCGGTTTGAACGAGATGGGATTTGTGGTTCAGTAAATCCATATTTTCCCGCCTAGAGCATGGAAGTGTTGCCGCTACGTCAGGATATTGGTATATTCTGAGCCAATACCCAAACCCCTACAACTTCCCTAAGTCTACTTTGTTACTCTTACCGTTTCCATAAACAGGCATCAAGAATAATGTCTAGACACCTTGTGCTGTGTTGTGTATTCTAGAGAAGTTCCCACTTGTTGGGGACACTAATTTAATGAAAGCTCTCCTGGCTAAAAAAAGGTCCATTACCTTATTAGCGTCCTCACTTGTTAGGAATACTAATTGGCTAGAAACTTTCGCCGCCTAAAAGCGACATAGCTTGTTGGCATCTCTACTTGTTAGGGAAAAAATAAAGAGAAAAGCTCGGATAGCCTATGTGGCAGTCTGGGCTTTTCATTTTTTGCTCAGTAGGGAAAAAATTAGGTGATCGGAAGAGAGTTAGGTATTTCTAAGGGGCCTTATAAATACCTAACACCTGAAACTGCTAGAAGTTACCTAAAGAGTTATGTAACCACTATATGTAACCGCTAATTATCTACCAATCCACTGTGTCACGCGGTTCAGCGTCAGAAGTATTCTGCTGTTGGGGCATTATAGTGCCAGCGCCGTGAAGCCGAGCAACGCCCAATTATTCTTCCGTGATTTGTCATCATCCGTAAAGTAATTGTGGTCAAACCAACGGAAACCAGGTTTTTTTCTCACCGACCCGTCACGCTTTGGCTTGCTTATGTACTCATCGTAGATCTGATTAACTCTTTCCACAAGTTCATCGTGTTTGTAAATATAGAAATCGTTTGTGCCATTGTCGTGCATATTTACCAGAACAACATACAAATTGTCGTTATTCTTTTTTGAGCTCATATTTGACCCGAATTTCCAACCTTGTGTATTGGCGATTGCCATAGTTTTGACTTGAATCGAGATTGTTCTTTGGCCGAAAGTATCCGAAGCCAGAACATCAAAAACGGCGTTATTCTTTGGCGTAACGAGTGCCAAAACTCCACGTCGGCACAATTCGGCACAAACGTAGTATTCACCTGCGACACCAATGAGGTTTTTCGAGAGCATGGGCATTGCTAATTAGGGTAATTTTCCTACTCACTCCAAGATCTTGTTATAGGCGGGTATTCCATATTTTTCCGCCTAGGACTTGAAAGCATTGCTACTACATCAGGATAGGCACATATCCTGATAGAGTAATCTTTAAGTGATTTCAAGCGCGTGACACAAGGCTTTTGTTATTGCCAATAGTCAACCGGGTGGCCGCTATTTTTTCGACGGTCTTCTAAATCTTGTTCACTTCGGCAAAGACTTAACAGACCGTCGAAAAAATCCCGCTAGGGGTTTAGGCGGGGATATCCATTTTTTTGTTTGTTAATTGGGTATCACGCAACCCGGTCGAGCGAGCGAGGAACGCGGCAGGGGGGGGCAGTCAGCCGTAGCTCCCCCCCTGCCTCCGGTTAGCGATTGATATTTGCGTAAAAAGCTTGAGGTCGATTTACAATCAGGGTTGATGGCACAACCGCGCTGACAATGCGGGGCGATCGTCCTTTGCCACTATTGTCCTTTTGAAATTCAGAGGTAAGAGTGCCATGATTAAATTCCTTCCTGGTAAAGTTAAGTTTTTATTGGTCACCATGGTTGTAGTAGGAATTGGAAATCCAGCAACGGCTGGATCTTTTACACTGGATGCCCAGACAAGCGATATAAACAAGTTGGATTTGGGAATATTTGCTAGCGGAACACGTTTAGATGTTAAATTGTCCGGAACGATTTCACTAACTACTCTCTCAAGTTTTAATCCAGACGGTTCAATGGAAATACCAGACCCTGCAGCCATTTTCTCCTTTGCTATTGCAGGTGCATCTGGATACCCAACTAAGTTTGGTGGTGATGGAATTAACCACTTCGCAGGTGGGGGCTTAAATTACGATGTTCTAGCTTTCATTTTTAATATTAACCCATTCGGAATTGCTGGAAAAGAGACGACTGATACAAAAGATCCAGATGCTATTCGTTTGGGTTCTGTTGTAGGTACATTCAGCAAAAATCCATCTCGAAATGATTGGTTTTTCATCGGATTAGGACGTATACTCACCGTGCCTAAAGATGGCTCTCATCTATATGTTGCAGTTAACGATACTTACTATTTTAATAGCACGGGAGCTTACTTAGGCACGATTGACATTATTCCACCATCTGAACCAGTCCCAGAACGTAAGCGTTCAGGGGGTGCAAATAAGACGAAACACGCCCCCCAAAATAAAGTAATAAAATTAAGCCGCCTTCAACAACGCAGAATCATCAGAACAAGTAGTAACTTCTTGAAGCAAAGAAGGCGTGGTTGTACCACCACTAGGTAACGACTGGTTATTAGTGGTTACACAAAGAATTATGTAACTGTCAATCTTCCCAAAATCCCTCAAATCTCTGCGGTGCTAATTGGTTGTATCTCACAGTGTGGTGAATATTGGCGTGTCCTAGATAATCCTGTATCGCCCTAGTATCTATCCCCTTAGCCGCCAAATAATACCCGCAGCCGTGCCGGAGCATATGGGGATGTACCGGAAATAGCAACATTGCTACTTCCCCAGCTTTGCGAATTAATTTTCTGGCCAGGACTCAAAGAAGCCTTTTCGTGACACCAATCCGCAAATGTCCGTCCACTATCGCCCCGTTATTTCTGCACGACCCATGAGGAAGGTTCATTTCCACTATTTTGCGACTGACTCGATACCACCAACAGGAAAACCAGGATTAATAAAATCATAGGGAATAACCTTTGTAGATTTTTATATATTTCCCCATCTAAAACTTGAAAGTGCAGAGGGTACGTCAGGAAATTGAACTATCCTGATGTAACTCCAAGGGGTTCAAGCTCTAGGCGGAAAAATGTGACTTATGGGGCTTGTCCTGTAAGACTTGTACTATTGTTCCCACAACTGTCCGGAGCGTTGGTCTTACGCAAGGAACTCTTAAACATAAACACTCTCGACTCTGACAAGCTCAATTGATTGTTGCCGAACATCACCAGTCAGAGCGTGGACGACCTCAATAAGTAGCTGTCACCCGCTGCGATAAACCCAAGTACACGCTGCTTATCTCAGACATTCATGGTGATTCCACCTTATATGATTAGCGACGTGCGTCGTTGGTTATGGCTTCTTCTTTCTTCCTAAAAAATATCCCTCATGATTCTTTACGAACCTGACCACATAAATCGTGCTCTCAATCTGGCTAGCAAACTGAACGAGCAAGCCGCAGACATCACCAGCTACAGCGAATTCAAATTGGGGGGAAATACCCCTATCCCTACTTGCACGGATGCAATACTGACGATCTGGGGTCACGGCGGACCAAACACCTTCGCCCAACAGACTCCGGCTGTCCTGCAAACTTTTATATCCGCGTGGAAGAAGACCAACAAGCAACTCACCACCGTGGATATTGTGACTTGCGATGTGCGCCATGTGCAGAACGGACAGAACTCCTATATCGACCAGTTGATGCCGCTGCTTATCTTAAGTTCAAAATTGCTGGTGAAGATCAGGACTCTGCCACGTGGCGGATCGGATGCGACCTGGTCCGTGCTGTACGCTTGCGAGGAACGCAATAAAGACGGCTACTATTTTGTAGCTGGCACTACAGAGGAAGCGATGAAGAAGGGGGAGGATGTATTAAATGATGCTGAGAAGCAAGTGTCCGGCACCCCTGCTTACAATTCGGCTGACAAATTTATGGCTGCCCTCCGGATAGCTGAGGTACTGAACAACGAGGCAGCGAAGAAGGGAAAAGTAGAATATGTATCGAGTAGCGGTTCGCTTACGAAATTGCGTGACGCACTGGTGCTTGTGACGACGTACGTCGGTAAGGACAGGAAGATAATAGCAGTGCCGAGTATGTTAGGACGCAACCAGCTTCCTGCCTTGAACCACCTACTTGCAGCCGCGCGTGCGTCCGGGGGTTCTATGACAACACGCAGCCAGCTTATTACACTGAGAGATATGCTTGCGACCGCGAACTCGCATCCGTTTGGACTCCACGCCTCCCTAGCCCTGGGGGCAGACCCCCCGCCCGCTACACTATTCGATATGCTGCACACTGATACGCAAGCTCCGTCCTCCACCGTGGTCGCCGCTGTATCGGTGGATGACATTAAAGACCCTACGCTTAACGAGCAACTATATGACGTAATGATGCTCACGTCGTTCATCTCAGTGGCAGCATCGCGTTACCTGTATCAGACAATCTACAAGGATCGTAAACCCGACATCACCACGCCGGCTGGCGCCTCCGAGTTCGTAAAAGCCATGGCTAACGCAAAGAACTTCATCCTTACCAATGCCATGGGGGGCTATCTTTCTAGTGAAAGTCTGCTCTCGCGCTCGTACACGCAGAGTACCACCTCTGCAGACCTGCACATGGAGTTCCTGGCCACGCTGTTTCAAGGGTTCAACTTTCCCCCAGCTACGATCACTGAGTTAGACTCGGTCTTGACTTCAGTCACGAAGAACATCAGCGACCTCAAACTCAGTTGGTCGGATCAGAACTCGACTTTGGATCACATGGTCTTCCTTTACTACTTCGACAAAGTCATGGGTACCGAGATCAAAGTGCCTAAGGTTCGCATCTACTTCCTGCACATCGACCAGTCTTCGTGGACGGCGTCGGTTGGGAAGTCCTCGGTTAGCCACTTTAATTTTAATATGAACTTCATGGACGGCATCTACCCTATGGACGTCATAAACACCGCGACCGACCGTGACAAGATCAAGAAGTTACTGACAACCTTAACTGGTCAGAGCATGGAGGACCTCAATAAGTTGCTGTCACCCTCTGTAGTGAATCCAAACCCGACGTGATTCCACGTCTTCAAGGCGATTCAGCCCAATGGTATGACTAAGACAGATGTAGTTCCAATGGGTTAAACCTCTAGGCTAGGCGGGGAAATTTGAGTCTCCTAATGTAGCATCAAGGGTTACAAGCTCTAGGCGGGGGAATAGTGTTATCCCCGCCTAGAACAAGATTTTGGAGTGAGTCGGAAAATTACCCTTTCCCTGTCTAAACCCCTAGCGGGATTTTTTCGACGGGCTGCTAAGTCTTTGCTGAACTGAAAAAGATTTAGAAAACCGTCGGAAAAATAGTCGCCTGCCCGTCCGGCGAAGAGGACACTCAAAGTCGTGTGTCACGCGCTTGAAATTATTTGATGACCTTAGCATTAGCAGTTCCAGGCTCTAGGTCAGGATACGCTCAGCAATTGTTTAAGGTTGCGGTGGCTGCTGATTTCTTGGATTACCCGAAAGGGGATACCCACATTACTCATCAATATTAGGTATTAGGCTTGTCCGCCTCAAGCTGTGGATGCTAGCACCGATGATATTTGCCTGTTGTAAGGCATTAGAAAAAATTTCTGATGCCGATTCCATGTTGATGTTTTTAGAGCCTTCAAGAGCAGGAAACAGGTAAATATCATCGGTTGGTTGATAGGCGGCCAGTATCAGCCTTAGCTCTTCAATTACTGGGATGGTGCGGGTTACAAATTTTTTATTGGTGGGGATAAGAACCTCTGGCAGAACGGAACCATCAAGAGCGTAATAGTCTCTCACCCGCAAGGTACAAGCTTCCTTAATTCGTGTCGGCGTGTAGAGACAAATGCCGAATAGGGCGCGATCGCGCGGTGTCTGCAAGCCTTTGGAAAATAGTAACTTGATTTCCTCTTGGCTCAATGCTCTAGGGTCATCTATCTTTTTAACAAGTGCTAGTAAACCTAATATCAAATCTAAGCTTGATTTAGAGTAGTTTTCCAGCAATTTACCAGTGCTATCGAATACATTGGACAACGGTCCGTAAAGAAATTTCGGGAGAAGTGTATTGGGATACAGAGAGACAACTTCTCTCAGCCCGTATGACGGAACAAACTGTTTTGTATTGAGTCCAGCAACTACATCGTTGTAATAACAGATGAAAGCATAGGAAACTGTTATTAGTTCATCCAATCCTCTTTTTTCAATGGATTTTATGATATTCTGAACTCTTTCCACATCAAGTCGGTTTACTAAACCCGCGTCGTAAGCAGTAGATATAGAAACCAAGAGAGAGTCTAGACCTGTCATCCTTTATCCTCCAATATGGGAAGTAGTCGTGAACCACTATAGTAGGCTGACAAAGCCGACAGTAGTATTGATTTAAGGTAGTCAAAAAAGAAAATAATTACAACTTTACCTTTTCTCGCAGTCAATGGCACTCTCGAAGAACTTTTTGACTAGAATGAGTTGGATTGTGACAGTTGCTCCGGGGGTAACGGCACAGCAGACAATTCATCCTGTACGTTGGGGAATCGGTATTTCCCAGCCTAAGACTTGAAACTGGTAAGGCTAGGTCAGGATATGGAAATTTCTGATTTTTATTAGACTCTCTAGCTTTTAGAAGTGGGGTGTCATTTCCAGGCAATAGTGTATTAAGTATCTTGGCAAACAAACCAGCCCCAACAATGTAGCTTTCGATAAAAAAGCTATATTGTTGGGGAGATATAAAGCCTAGAAGATAGTTGAAACTATCACCCTGGGTTTATGTAATCTTCTGCCGAGAGTCCATCACACGAAAAAGGGGTAACCAGAGAGCGTAATTCAAGAGCTTCATCCCTCAATGTGTCAATTTATATAAAAACTGTCCGGACTATTGAATGAGGAGTTGGAGATTTTGAATGTTGAGGCGCGGGGTTGGAGGAAACAATTGCTGAGAATGTAGCAATGCTTTTAGAACAAAACTTTTAGAGATAAGGCATTGCAGGAAATAAGGAGAAGGAAATCAGAAACTATATGAATACAGGCAATTTTTCACTATCTATAGGTGACATTTCTGGAATTATCCAGGCGGTTGGAGTTGTTGTATCTCTCATCTATGTGGCTATACAGGTTCGAGCTAGTACGAAAGCTATAAAAGGGGCTACTTATCAATCAATTATTAGTGTGTATGCAGAAATTGAAGCCCGGATTAGCCAAGACTCAGAATCAGCACGCATCTATCGGCTAGGTTGTGACGAGCCTGAAGCGCTAGAAAAAGATGAAGCGCTAAGGTTTAGGGAACTTGTTTGTAGCATTTTTAATTTCTATGAAAATCTCCATTATCAATATAAAAACAATTTATTAGATGAAGTTTTATGGCAAGGTTGGTCTAATTACCTGAGAATTAAATTGGAGTATCCAGGAGTAGCGAAGTATTGGAAAACGAACGGAAAGCTTTATAGTAAGGATTTTCGGGAATATGTGAAAAGGAAATGTCTCAGACCTGAAAACAAAGTTTAATCTAGTGGTGTCTAAGGAAGCTCAAGAGATTTTTGGCGCTCCCGACATCGAAGTGTCAGAGGCCCTAGAAATCAAGCGGGACGCATATCCTGACCCAGGGCTTAAAAGCACTACACCTAGGCGGGGAGAACCCTATTTCCCAGCCTAGAGCGCCAGTCCACTAGAAGGAGTTGACACTAGACGCAGAATCTGAGTGGTGGAGAATCTCTCTATTTTTGATAGAAGTTTAATAACCTGACTGTTTGACATAAGCGTTATCAGTCAATAAGGGAACACAGTTGCTGATATTAAACGCAGCCGCTAGCTCAATATCTGTGGTGAAGCCTTTAGCAACCAACTCTTTACCCGAACTACATTTTTTCAATGCTGTAACGAGATCATCCTGCCAATGGCGAAATACTGCCACAGCCGCTTCTGCCTCCGGTGACAATCGTCCATCTAGATGCGAAAGAATGGCACCCGCTCCAATTAGGTCTTCCAGAGCGGGCCGTAAACTCCCATCAGACCACTTCTCACCAGCAGGGATAATAGCAATCCTAGTCCCGTGCGCCATCGCAAACTGTGCAATTGTCTCACTGTTTCGCAAACAACCGGCTAGTGTTGGCTTTGACCCTGTGTGTAACGTTAGAAAGGACCCGTTAGGTGAGGGTAAGACGAGCCTCGTGCCAGCAGGAATATTAAGTAGTGAGGAAGGGGCAAGGGAGTAGCCATAACTGGGTCGCCGTTCTCGACTGGCTAAACCAGCATTGACAAGTTTTGCATAATCAAGTGCTGATTCATCTCGCCATTGATAGGGAAAGATAATTGCGCCATTGTTCGTAGCAATTTCAACACTGGTTGAAAAAGAGAGGATATCAACAATAATGATCACGTCACTAATCGGTGCGAGTTGGGCAACCCCCTGAAATCCCCACTCGCAGCGAAGTTCAAACTCTGATTGGTTGAAAATCATGTCAGTTGTGTAACTACGTTGCTTTGTCCAATTTTCCCAGTCTAGGGCTTGAACCTGGTACGACTCGCTCAGGATACTGCCGTCTCCTAATTTTTGCTGGCTTTCTCCATCAAACAAAAATTATTGCCACAATAAAAAGAATTCTACCCAGAGACAAAAGACATGAAAGAATTCTACCGAGAGACAGGAGACAGGACGCGAGGCGAAGCAATGCGAGAAATTGAGCGGGCAGCCAAAAATAATTTGACGGAACTAAATTTGTCGATGTTGGACTTAGAGGAATTGCCGCCGGAAATTAGCGAATGTACGCAGCTTGAGAAGTTAGTGGTTGCAGCATACCAGCCAAACAAGTTTGAAGCAAAGAGGAGATATGGGATAGCTAAGTTTCCTGATGCTGTTCTTAAATTAACCAACTTAAAAATTCTTATGCTCAGTAACCATGGGATAACCGAAATCCCAGAGGAGATCGGGCAACTATCCAATCTGACAAAGCTTCACCTCGGTAAAAATAAGTAGTCAAACAAAATTAATTACACAAAAAACTAATATGATATAATAAAAAATATCAAGGTGTGTTCAAAGAGG
>NZ_JAUBQR010000463.1:0-1181 GCF_036701385.1 Microcoleus sp. Pol12B4
TTCCCACAAGAGTTTTGCTCTCAGTTGGATTTGGTGTATATGTGCGGCAACTACGGCGATGCTATGACTAGCAATACAACAATTCCGGCGATCGAGTATTTGCACCGCATGGGAGTTCCTCATATCTGCCTGTACACCAACGGTAGCGGACGCAATCCAGACTGGTGGCAAGCCCTGGCCAAGGCGATGACAGGAGAATACGATCGCGTAATTTTTAGTATCGACGGCTTAGCCGATACTAATAGCATCTACCGCCAAAATACCAACTGGGACAGGATAATGCAGTCGGTTAATGCCTTTATCCAAGCTGGCGGAAAAGCTGTCTGGCATTACCTGATATTTGAACACAACCAGCACCAAGTAGAAGCAGCGCGGGATTTAGCCCAACAATTAGGATTTGTCGAGTTTGTACCGAAAGCTACCTCTCGTTTCGTGGCGAAAGAGATTTATGACAAAGAGTCAGCAAATCAACAGCCTCAGAAGGCAGAAAACTCTCAGGTAGATGCTAAGAGCGATCGCCCCAACCAACCAGCAACAAATAATGCGTCAGCCCCTCAAAATCAAACACAGACGGCTGTTGGGTTGCACCAACAAGCTGAGCACTGTTTGAAACAAGGACAGCTCTCAGATGCGATCGCAGCCAGCCAACAAGCCCTAAAAATTCAACCTAATTTTGCAGCAGCCTGGAAAACATTGGGCAATGCTGTTCAAGGTTTGGGGAAGATGCAAGCAGCAGCAGACTGTTACGCAAATGCCCTCAAAATTCAGCCTAATTTTCCAGAAGTTTATGCTAATGTCGGCAGTCTTTATGCTCAACAGCAACAGTGGCAGCCCGCTAGTGCTTATTACCAAAAGGCGATCGAGCTTAAACCAAATTTTGCCGGAGCTTATCGCAATTTAGCTCAAGTGTTGACGCAGTTGGGGCAACCAGAAAAAGCCAATTATGCTTGGTATCAAGCTATAGCTATCGAAACCTCTCAAGCACCAGCTCAAAATCCGCCTATCCCATCAAAGCCAGCCAGCGAAGAACTCCAACCCCCATCGTTGGAACAATATAAAAATCCACAGGGAGACCAATTTATCCAAGCTGTAGAAAAATTTGGTAGCCTAAACAATTACTACCGAAATGTAGAAATTAGCTGCCAAACTCAAGCCAGCAAAGAGATTTTCATCAGTTTTGA
>NZ_JAUBQR010000333.1:0-4546 GCF_036701385.1 Microcoleus sp. Pol12B4
TGAGGAATTCCATCAGCTTTAGCAAGATACCACAAAGCGTGTTCCGCTGAAGTCCAAAGATTCACTTGACTCATAAATTTTCAACTCTCATAAACCTCGCCATTTTTGCGAGTAAAAATCCAACTCTTGCCGTTAGCTTTCGCAATTAGATCGTCATCGGGATATTCGGCACTATCTCCCAGAGTGCGATCGCCAATTTCGAGATAAACAACATCTGCATTCGAGCTGTTAACTAAATGATGCCCATCTGAATCCCCCGCCCGAAAACCCGCCGCCATACCCGGTGTCAGCACTTGCTCTCCCGAATTTGTAATTAGAGTAACTTCCCCTTCCAGAACATAGATTAACTCATCTTGACGGGTATGCCAATGCCTGAGGGCAGAACAACTTCCCGGCGCAAGTCTCACCCAATTTACCCCAAAATTCTGCAATCCGGCAGCATCGCCCAAGCGTTTTTTAACTCTCCCCGCAACAGCAGATTGGAATTGCTGAGGGTACTTAGAACCCGTAATTTCCGGCACATTTTTAGGCTCAATAATCATATAACAAAGCTGAGAGCAGTTGTGAGTTTTTTCTTCTTTCTCTTGCTTGGCGTCCTAGGGTTTACGCGCGGCTTCGCCTAACGCGCCTTCGCGGTTCGTTTTTCTGTTTTTATTATTACAAAACACGCTTAAATTCAAGATAAATACAATTTTATAGCACTTACCAGATCCCCGCCACTCTCGCCTCCCACTTCCGACAGTTCCCCCAACTCATTAAGAATGTGTTATAAATATTGAGATTCATTAAGAAATATTGCTCAAATGCTCGTTTCCCCCTCCGGCGTCAGCAAACTCAAAGAATCTTTAAAAGAAAAAGTATTCTTTGGGAATGAGCCAACCCCCGAACTTATAGCCATCTTACTGATTTACTTCGTCCAAGGCATTCTCGGACTAGCCCGCTTAGCCGTCAGCTTCTTTCTCAAAGACGAACTCGGCATGAGTCCGGCAGAAGTCTCGGCCATGCTGGGCGTCGTAGCCCTGCCTTGGATTATCAAACCCGTGTTCGGGTTCATGTCCGACGGCTTGCCGATATTCGGCTACCGCAGACGCCCTTACATCGTCCTCTCCGGGCTGCTGGGAACCTTAGCATGGGTGAGCCTCGCAACAATTGTACACACACCGCTGGCAGCTACAGGCGCGATTGCCCTGAGTTCCCTCTCCCTCGCCGTCAGCGACGTAATCGCCGACTCCCTGGTAGTCGAAAGGGCCAGAAAAGAATCGGTTACCGACGCCGGTTCCCTGCAATCCTTGTCTTGGGGCGCTTCAGCCCTGGGTGGACTAATTACCGCCTACCTCAGCGGTTCATTGCTGCAACAATTCAGCACCCACACAATATTTTTAATCACCGCATCTTTCCCGCTAATTGTATCAGCAACAGCTTGGTTAATTGTCGAAGAAAAAACCAACAAAAGAACCGACTTTGAAACTGTCAAAGACCAATTAAAACAACTACGGCAAGCTGTTACCCAAAAAACAATTTGGCTGCCCACCGCATTTCTGTTCCTGTGGCAAGCCACCCCAAGCTCAGACTCCGCCTTCTTCTTTTTCACCACCAACGAATTAGGGTTTCAACCAGAATTTATCGGTCGAGTTCGCCTCGTTACCAGCATTGCCGCCCTTGCGGGCATCTGGCTGTTTCAGCGCTTCCTCAAAACAGTTCCATTTCGAGTAATTTTTGGCTGGTCAACGGTCATTGCGGCTGCTTTGGGCATGACTACTTTATTATTAGTAACTCATGCCAACCGAGCTTTAGGAATTGACGATCAATGGTTCAGCATCGGAGACAGCCTGATTCTGACAGTAATCGGACAAATTGCTTATATGCCAGTGCTGGTACTCTCCGCCCGGTTGTGTCCAAGAGGCGTGGAAGCAACTTTATTTGCGCTGCTGATGTCAATCACAAATTTAGCAGGACTTTTGTCTCACGAAGGCGGCGCACTTTTGACCCACTTGCTAGGAATTACCGATCGCAATTTCGATAACCTCTGGCTGCTAATTGTCATCACAAACCTGTCCACACTTCTGCCCCTACCGTTTTTAAATTGGCTGCCGGCCGATAGTACAGAAAGCGCCGATCCAAATGCTCAAAAGTCTCTTCCCGTATTAGAACCAGAAATGGGCAGTTCCAAACCAGGTGGACAGCATTTCATGCCCGAATACTTTCCCGACTTAGTACCGACAGTAAGGTCACAAAGCCGCACCGCAGACAGCAAATAAAGGCAAACACACACAGATTTTGACACGGGTACACGGATGAATTTAACTGTGTTTCCCAATTATCCGATTGCCTTCTCTCTGCGCCCTCTGTGTTCTCTGCAGTTAAAAAATTCGCTCCCGTAACACCAATGCAAAACTTACAACTTTCCCCACCTCAAACAGCCGCCCAAAACGTATCATACGATCGCACAGACTGGCAGCGCGGGTACGAATCCCAACCCAACGAATCCGACTACTGGATTGACGACATAGAAGGCGAAATCCCCGCCGACTTGCAAGGCACATTCTTTCGCAACGGGCCCGGATTATTAGAGGTCAACGGCCAACGCATCCACCACCCGTTTGACGGTGACGGGATGGTTTGTGCGATCGCAATATCCGAAGGCCGCGCCCATTTCCGCAACCGATTCGTCCGCACAGAAGGCTATCTCGCCGAACAAGAAGCCGGAAAAATTCTCCACCGAGGCGTTTTCGGCACACAGAAGCCAGGGGGTTGGCTAGCCAACATCTTTGATGTCAAAATCAAAAACATTGCCAACACCAACATCATTTATTGGGGCGACAAACTGCTAGCGCTTTGGGAAGCAGCACAGCCCTACAGACTCGACCCCCGCACCCTAGAAACACTCGGCTTAGATACCCTAGACGGCATCTTGGAACCGGGTGAAGCCTTCGCTGCCCACCCCAGAATAGAAAAAGGGAAAAATAGCAAAGGAGACAGATTAGTAAACTTTTCCGTCAAGCCCGGTTTGTCGAGTACCATCACGATTTACGAACTCGACGAAAGCGGCAAACTTTTGCAGCGTCACGCCCATGCAATACCGGGTTTTGCCTTCCTGCACGACATGGTAATTACCCCGAATTACTGTATATTTTTCCAAAATCCCGTCAGCTTCAATCCTCTACCATTCGTGTTAGGATTGCGGAGTCCCTCCCAGTGCATTCAATTTTCGCCAAACAAGCCAACGCAAGCAATTTTAATTCCCCGCAACGGCACTGACGAGGTGAAGATATTAGAAACTGAACCTTGTTTTGTCTTCCACCACTGCAACGCATGGGAAGAAGGAGACGAAGTTTTTGTTGACTCAGTTTGTTACGAATCATTTCCCACTGTAGAGGCGGACGGCGATTTTCGCGAGGTTGATTTTGAGAGCGTTCCAGCAGGGGAATTGTGGAGGTTTAAGTTAAATTTGCAAGACCAAACCGTTCAGCATCAAGTTGTTGAAACTAGGTGCTGCGAGTTTCCAACTTTGCATCCCAATAATGTCGGACAACCTTACCGATATCTTTACATCGGTGCTGCTGATGCTCCCACGGGGAATGCCCCTTTGCAAGCTATCCTGAAAATGGATTTCCTGACTGGTGAAAGGCAAATTTGGAGTGCGGCACCGCGTGGTTTTGCGGGGGAACCTGTGTTTGTTCTGCGTCCCGATGCTGTTGCTGAGGATGACGGCTGGCTCCTGCTTTTAATGTATGATGCAGCTCATCATCGATCGACCTTAGTGATTTTAGATGCTCGCGACATCACCAAAGGACCCCTAGCGCGCTTGCATTTAAAACAGCACATTCCCTACGGTTTGCACGGAAGTTTCACACCAAATGTACTGCTTCCTATCGGTTCGTAGTGGCCCGTTGATTCGCCTGGTTCTTGCGCCGATGAGCGCCACAGCCCGCCGGCGGTTTTTAACCCCCGGCTCACAGCGAAAGTCCTCTAAAATAGGACTAAAACTAACATTTATTATTGATCGAGTTTCTTTAGTCGGTTTCAACAGACTTTAGCTATGAGCCAGGGGTTTAAACCCCTGGTGGATTGCCGGGAGTGCTAACAACTATTCAAGATGTAAAATATCATAATAAATGCAAACTATTAACACATTTAATTTTAGAAAAATACTTATTTTAATTGGCACTTTCCTCGCAATTTTCGCAATAATCCTATCTATTTACTCTCACAATGCTAATGCCCAAGAGCCTTACAATCCATCTCCAGAAAGCGCTGTAGCGTCCAAAGGCTTGGTTGAGGTCAAAATGACGGTAATTGCCGTTGATCCCATTAAGAACGAATTAGAAGCCCGCTTGCAGTTTGAACTCAAAGGTATTTATAAAAAAGGGCCAACTTACCCGGCTCAAGACTTGTTAATGACAGTTAACGGCGCAAATGTACAGGATTCGGAAATTACCTTTAAAGAAGGCAAACCGATGATTGTCCCTGCATTGAAGTTTAACTTAGTCAAAGGAAAAATTAACAATTACCCGTTTGATAGGCACATTGCTAAAGTAGCTATTTC
>NZ_JAUBQR010000334.1:0-4514 GCF_036701385.1 Microcoleus sp. Pol12B4
CAACGCGCTCAATCTGACGATGATTCGGATGTGCGACGTGCAGCAGTCCAAGAATTAGCACGGGGGTGGAAAGATGACCCGGAAACCTTACCTATCCTCAAACAACGCGCTCAATCTGACGATGATTCGGATGTGCGACGTGCAGCAGTCCAAGAATTAGCACGGGGGTGGAAAGATGAGCCTGGAATATTTGAATTATTGTGCTATGTTGCTATCAATGACCCCTTTGAGCGCGAGTATGATTGGCAATATAACCCCCGGCAAGCAGCTCTTACAGCTATGATTGAGTTATATCCCGATCGCTTTGAAACTTTAGCAATTGTCTGCGATCGCGCACAGAAAGAGCGCGACCAGAAACTCCGCGAATTTGCCCAGAAAGAATGGGAAAAATTAGAACGCCAATGAGCGATATATTCGATCGCAGAGCGCCACTTTTTCTAAATTTAGAGACTTATCGTTGGGTGGGGGCGGGTTTATGAAATTATTGGTTTTAAACATAGAGAGTTGGTAAAACCCGCCCTACAAAATTATCACTTACCAATGATAAATTGCGGGTTAAAAAACATTTATTTAGGTGCTGGTTTCACCCACAATAATTGCCTGAACCCCATAATCTCGTAAACCCGCCCCCACCCGATGACAAATTGAAAGGTAAATTGCTGTGCGAGCCAGATAGCATTTAAGCCGGAATAAATGCTAAGAAACCCGGTTTCTCTCATAAATCTAGTTTCTGGGAATTGGGGTTATTTATTCTTTTAAAACTTACGCATCAAGACCAAAAAAACCTGGTTGTTTGCGGTTTTGCCGACTGTAACGAAGTATGCTCGTAAAAACCCGGTTTCTGACCACCCGTGCGTAAGTCTTATTCTTTTCAGGGCGAACGGGGATATTTGGTCGATCGCCCCCCAGCTAAAATTACATATACTACAATATATAATACAGAGATTAGAGCCAAAATCCTTAGAGCTCAGAAAAATCAGAATCGAAGCCCCTTGAATGTGTAAAAATACTGAAGCAAACATTACTAAACCCTGCACGGAGCAATTGTTGTGGATTCCAGATATAACCCCCAATCCATAGAAGAAAAATGGCAGCAGACATGGGCTGAGCAAAACTTAGACCAGATGCCAGAAGATACCCAAAAGCCTAAATTTTATGCCTTATCCATGTTCCCCTACCCGTCGGGAAACCTGCACATGGGGCACGTCCGCAACTACACAATCATCGATGTAATTGCCAGACTCAAGCGAATGCAAGGCTATCGGGTATTGAATCCGATGGGATGGGACGCTTTTGGTTTGCCCGCAGAAAATGCAGCCATCGAGCGAGGAATTCCGCCTGTACAATGGACTTATCAAAACATTGCCCAAATGAAAGGCTTATTTCAGCGTTTGGGCATTTCATTTGATTGGACAAAAGAAGTTACAACTTGTTCTCCCGATTATTATCGGTGGACTCAATGGATTTTCTTGCAATTTTTAGAAGCAGGATTAGCATATCAAAAAGAAGCGGCAGTTAATTGGGACCCCATAGACCAAACAGTCTTAGCAAACGAACAAGTAGATAACGAAGGTCGTTCCTGGCGTTCCGGTGCCAAAGTCGAGCGCAAATTATTGCGGCAGTGGTTCCTCAAAATTACCGATTATGCCGAACAGTTATTAAACGACTTAGACAAATTGCCAGATTGGCCCGAAAGAGTCAAATTAATGCAAGCCAACTGGATCGGCAAATCAGTCGGCGCTTACTTAGAATTTCCGATTGTCGGAATGGATGAAAAAATCGCCGTTTTTACCACACGTCCCGATACAGTTTACGGCGTCAGTTACCTTGTTTTAGCGCCGGAACATCCACTAACTCAGCGCGTGACTACCGAAGACAGAAAAGTCGCTGTAGAAACCTTCATCAAAGAAGTCGCCGCTCAAAGCGAGATCGATCGCACAGCCGAAGACAAACCAAAGCGCGGCATCCCCACAGGCGGCAAAGCAATCAATCCTTTCAGCGGCGAAGAAATTCCCATTTGGATAGCCGATTATGTGCTGTACGAATACGGCACCGGCGCAGTCATGGGAGTACCCGCCCACGACACGCGAGATTTCAAATTTGCCAATCAATATCAACTGCCAATTAAAGTAGTAATTGTAGATGATGATGAGATTCCGCTGACCGAAGCTTACACCGAACCCGGAATTATGATTAATTCCGAAAGCTTCAACGGCATGGATTCAATTAAAGGCAAAGCAGCGATTATTCACCATGCCGAAAATGCAGGTTATGGCAAAGCCCGAATCCAATACCGCTTGAGAGATTGGTTAATTTCTAGACAGCGTTATTGGGGCGCTCCTATTCCCGTAATTCACTGTCCCACCTGCGGAACAGTCCCCGTACCCGCATCTGATTTGCCCGTATTATTGCCGGAAAATGTACAATTTACTGGCAAAGGTTCGCCCTTGGCAAAGATGGAAGAATGGGTAAACGTTCCTTGTCCGAGTTGCGGCACTCCGGCGAAGCGGGAAACAGATACGATGGATACTTTTATCGATTCTTCGTGGTATTTCTTGCGCTATCCCGATGCTCAAAATCAAGAGCAAGTCTTCGACAGTGCGAAAACTAATGATTGGATGCCAGTAGATCAATATGTCGGCGGCATCGAACACGCAATCTTGCACTTGCTGTATTCGCGGTTCTTTACCAAGGTTTTGCGCGATCGGGGTTTAATCAATTGTGACGAACCATTTAAACGCCTGTTAACTCAAGGCATGGTGCAAGCAATGGCCTACAAAAACCCCGTTACTGGCAAATACGTTCCCCCAGCAGATATAGACCCCGCCAATCCAAAAGATCCTCAAACTGGCGAAGCTTTGGAAGTCTTCTACGAGAAGATGTCCAAATCAAAATATAATGGCGTTGACCCCTTGGAAGTTATGGGCAAATATGGGGTAGATACGGCGCGGATGTTTATTTTATTCAAAGCGCCGCCAGAGAAGGATTTGGAGTGGGACGACGCCGATGTGGAAGGGCAATTTCGCTTTTTAAATCGCGTTTGGCGCGTGGTTACAGAGTTTGCAGGACGAGTCCCTGCCACCCCCGCTCAAGCAGGAGAGAATGCGGAATTAAGTAAACCTGAGAAGGATTTGCGGCGGGCAATTCACACTGCAATTAAGGAAGTTAGCGACGATTTGGAGGGTGATTATCAGTTCAATACTGCTGTTTCGGAAATGATGAAACTCAGCAATGCTTTGAATGATGCTAAATTTAAAGATTCGCCAGTTTATGCAGAAGGAATTAACACTTTGATTCGCTTGTTAGCGCCTTTTGCGCCACATATTGCTGATGAATTGTGGCACACTACTGGTAACAGTGAATCGGTGCATACGCAAACGTGGCCGAGTGTCGATCCATCTGCCTTAGTTACCGATGAAATTACGCTGGTAATTCAAGTTATGGGCAAAACTCGCGGCACAATTCAAGTGCCTTCTGGTGCTGATAAAGCTGCGTTGGAAAAGTTTGCTCGTGAGTCGGAATTGGCCAAGCGTCACCTTGAAGGTAAGGAGATTAAAAAGGTAATTGTGGTGCCTGGAAAGTTGGTGAATTTTGTGGTAGCTGGATAAAGATGAGAAACCCGGTTTATTGAAGAAACCGGGTTTCTGAGACTTGCAGTTAAAAATTAGCCAGTCCAAAAATGAGTAATCTAAAAATTTCCCGACTATGACTTACGCACTCCGCTTTCATAACGGGGTTTTTCACGTCATCTGCTGATTCTAACAAAGTATTTTCGTAAAAAACCAGGTTTCTGAGCACCCATGCGTAAGTCCTATTTAATTGTTAGTTTCAAAAAGCAATTGCACGATCGCTCCGCATTCCAATTTTAATACTGATTGAGCGCTGCCACCATTAACGGCAATCTCTACCCAACCGTCAGAACCAGTTATGGCAATCAAATCGCCCGGTTCGGTGTCGCTGTAGGTTTTACCGCTGCGGATGCGAATTGCATCAGAACTATTGCTAATTGTCAATGACCAATTGTTACCTATAATGCAATTATTGGGGATATTAGTAATGAGATTGCCAAAGCGATCGACATATTGAATGCAGCCTGCTGCACCTGTGGCTGTAACGGCACAATTTGGTATCTCTAACTCTACTAAACTTGCAGGGTCGATAGCCTCTCCCAAGTCTTCCAACGCCACCCCGTTGGCCAAGTGAGCGCCCGCAGCAGCGAAAATATCGCGACCGTGAAAAGTGCTGCTGGGTTGAGGTGTGCGCCAGTATTGAGAGTTCGTGAGTTCGACACAGGATCTCGCACTTTCCCGACTCAACACCCCGCTAAACAAGCCGTTATCCGGCCCGACAAGAAAGCAATTAGCACATTTAATCGC
Source organism: Microcoleus sp. Pol12B4 (assembly GCF_036701385.1). NCBI lineage: Bacteria > Bacillati > Cyanobacteriota > Cyanophyceae > Oscillatoriales > Microcoleaceae > Microcoleus > Microcoleus sp. Pol12B4. The sequence goes on from NZ_JAUBQR010000334.1 coordinate 4,377, forward strand.
AACAGGGCGTCTCTTGCTTCCCACCCCCGGATCGACGACAGCAACGTGTACGGTTTCCCGTGGAAAATAAGCAAAAGCAGTCATCAAACAAAACCTCGCCGCCGCAATATTTTGAGATGGTATTTGGTGCGTAATGTC
>NZ_JAUBQR010000335.1:0-4507 GCF_036701385.1 Microcoleus sp. Pol12B4
GTGCCCGACACCGCAGCCGATCGAAACAAAACGCTAAAATAGTAGCTCATACAATTTTGGAGTTAATATTTGACACTTGCACCCGCGCGCGAAAACGTTCTAGCTTGGCTGTCAGACAGAGTTCCTGCTGCCCGCATCAAACATATTCTGGGAGTCGAACAGACAGCAGGTGACTTGGCTCGCCATTACGGCCTCGACGAAGCAAAAGCCCGATCGGCCGGTTTGTTGCACGATTTGGCAAAATACTTCAAACCTCCACTGCTGCTGCAAATCGCCCAGAAGGAAGGTTTAGAGTTAGACTCAGTGTTGGAAGCACACCCGCATTTGCTGCATGCAGACGCGAGCGCGATCGTCGCCAGAGACGAATTCAGGGTGGTCGATCGAGAAATTTTGGAAGCAATCGCCAATCACACCCTCGGCAGACCAAACATGAGTCAGCTCAGTTGTACCGTATTTGTAGCAGATACCATAGAGCCGAGCCGTGGCAACACAGCCGAACTAACAGCACTGCGCGAGGCAAGCTTGCAAAATCTTTATGCAGCCGTGTGGCAAACTAGCGATTATTCTCTTAAATATTTGCTAGAAACTCGCTGCTACATCCACCCCCGCACCGTACTTACGCGGAATTGGGCGCTGCAAATGGCTCGATCGCCGGAAATAGGAAATTCGACGAAGAAGTCGATCGAACAAATCACAAGTTAAAAGTAAAATTTATCAGAAATCCTGTCCTTACTTTTAGCTTCAACCTAACTCCTATTTCCCGTCTCAAACTGCCAACAACCGAAAGCGAATAGCGCACCCATTTCCCCTTACCCTATCACTTAGGAAATTAAACACTTAATGTCAGATCTAACTCAACTCGAATACTCCAGGGCCCAGTCTACAGCAACGGCCGGCACCTCCTCAGACGAAGCCCGTGGCCTGATCATGACCGTTGCCCAAGCAGCCGATGACCGCAAAGCAGTAGATATTGTATTGCTCCGCGTGTCAGAAGTATGCTACTTGGCAGACTACTTTGCGATCATCACCGGATTTTCCAATGTGCAGGTACGAGCCATCTCCCAAGCGATAGCAGACCAAGTGGAAGAAGAGTGGCAACGCTTGCCACTGCGTACACAAGGCCTATCAGACGCTAGTTGGGTGGTCATGGATTACGGCGACGCGATCATTCACATTTTGAAGCCTCAAGAGCGGGAGTTCTACAATTTAGAAGCGTTCTGGGGACACGCCGAACGCATTGACTTTTCCCCCACGCCGTGAGGATGGCTAATGTGAAAAACGTTTCTGCTTCTATTTGTCCCGTTCCGCAAGAACAGCGACCGATCAATGAATACCAAGAACTTAAAGAATCCTGGTTTTTTAGCTGGGTAACACTCAATTGGCCCGGATACCTGGCAAAACTAGCTTGGGTGTGGGCTTGGAGTTGCTTGGTATCGGTGCCGATAGCTGCTTCTAGCTTTACTCCTGTCAAGTATCCAGCTCAGTTTGTCCTCAGCGGTGCCGCAGGTGCCGGTTTTATTCTAGGATTAGCTTTGCTGCGGCTCTACTTGGGTTGGTTCTACGTGCGATCGCGCCTTTCAAATCCCACGGTCGTCTACGAAGAGTCTGGCTGGTACGATTGTCAATCTTGGCCTAAAACTCCGGAAGTTTTGCTTCAAGACCAGTTGATTGTCAACTACCAACTAGAACCAATTCTCAGGCGTCTGCGGCAGACATTTTATGGTTTGACAGTATTGCTGGTTGCCGGGGGACTAACTTGGAGTTGTTTGTAATCGGGAATGGAAGGGAGTTTTGAGTTTTGAGATTGCCGCGCACAGCCAACAGGGCACACGGAGTGCATGAGTGAGAAACGATCGCAGAAAGATTAACTTTATAACTCTTAACTGGCAGCTCGCAACTCATAACTTCCTGAACCCCAATCTAAAATCTAAAATCTAAAATCTAAAATTGATATGACAAGGGGAAAACGAACCCAAGCTCCCGAACTGGAAGTCACATTGCTGCGCGAAGGTATTGTGGAATCGAGGCACCGCGCCCAGGCCGCTGTCTGCGACAACCGCGGGCGCGTTCTGTCTGTTGCTGGTAACTCGGAAACGGCCTCATTTGTCCGTTCTTCACTCAAGCCTTTTCAAGCTTTGGCGGTGACGGCGACTGGCACTTTAGAACGCTACGAATTGACCGATCGAGATTTAGCGATTATTTGCAGTTCCCATCAAGGTACGATCGAGCAATCGCGCCAGGTATTTAACGTCCTGTGGCGCTGCGACATTGATCCCTCTAAACTTCAATGCCCCATTCCCGAAGGCAAAAAGAGCGCCCTGCAATACAACTGCTCCGGCAAACACGCCGGAATGCTGGCTGTCTGTCAGCAACTGCACTGGCCTATGGAAACTTATTTACGCCGAAAACATCCCGTCCAGCAGCTTATTTTGGGCAAAGTGGCTGACTTGCTGGCAATGCCTGCCGAAGAGTTTATCAGTGCTCGTGACGATTGCGGCGCTCCTACCTATCTGTTGCAGTTGGGGCAAATGGCGTCTTTGTACGCTCAGTTAGCCTCCGGCAACAATGTGGATATGGAGCGGATTGTCCGCGCTATGACTCATCACCCAATGATGGTTGCCGGTGAGGGGAAATTTGACACGGAACTGATGCGTTTGACTCAAGGGGAATTGGTGAGCAAGTCCGGCGCCGAAGGGGTGCAGTGCATTGGCCGGGTTGGCGAAGGCATGGGCTTGGCAATTAAGGTGACGGATGGGGGAAAGCGCGCTCAATTTGCAGTGGCGATTCACTTGCTCAAGCAGTTGGGGTGGATTACTCCGACGATCGCCGAAACTCTTTCAGAAACTTACCTCACTCTCAGCGAGTTCAAGCGCTTGGAGGTAATCGGGGAAGTTTCGATGCTTTAGGGCGATCGAGACTCTGAGCCGATTTAAGCAACCCCTCCCATAATCTAAAAAGTTTTTTTGATTTAGGGGTTGCAATTTTCAGAAAGATATGTTTATATTATAGAGAGACAAAGCGACGCGGGATAGAGCAGCCTGGTAGCTCGTCGGGCTCATAACCCGAAGGTCAGTGGTTCAAATCCACTTCCCGCCACCAAATTAAACAAGACAAGCCCCGGCAGCCTAAAAGTTGCTGGGGTTTGTTTTATATCGTCTTTTTGATGCCGTCTGCGCTCGCCTCTTCGACAGATTGAGATCGTTTCCGGTTGCACGAGCGAGATGATATAGAGGACACCGCGAGAGCCTAAGTCCCTACCCGGATTAATTGTAGGGACTTAGGCTCTCGTGGTCTCGAAAGCTGTGGGTAACATTAATTCCGATGCTGCCAGATTTGATATGAAAGCAGTTTATTTTAGGCGGCAACAAAAATGAGGACACAGCATTGCTGTGTCCCTACTGTATATTTGTATTTTTTTAATTGGGACAAAATAAGACCCACCCTCAACCTAAACACTGAACCCTATACTTTTCGACGACCGTTTGTGCAAGCTTTATTTGTCAAAAAATTGCAATCCGATATCCATATTTTTTAACTCAGGATTTTAAATTGCTAAGTCGGCTGAGCTTCCAACCAATCAAAAATTAGGTTTAACTGTTCCAATGTAACTAACCCGTACTGCCACAGAACCATCGGCAGTTCGCTGGCATCTTGTTCACCGTGTCGGAGAGCAACGGCGATCGCAGAATTCGATATCGCCAACTCCCCCCGCAAATAATCGATCAGTTGAGCCTTTCTCATCACCTTCACCGCCAGTTTTATGCGCTATTGTAAAGATATGTATCTAATCGGTCTGTATCGGAAGTTTAATTGGTCTAATTTTAGGTTCACAATAAAGAACCAAGTGTGATGGAAACCGCACAAAACTGGTGATAAAACTTTGATAAAAAAGCGATCGCAGTCACAATAACTCCGAGAGTCAAAAATTGGGTTCCGCGATCGCTTGCTTTAAATGAATTCATTTAAAATTGTTAAAGTCCTAGCTGAAGCTGAACTCCCGCTTCTGTACCGCTGTCGGTTTGTTTTGGAGGTAAAGGATTTCCTTGACGCTGGGCGTCCGAAGGAGTAGTAATAAATTCCAATGGGCCATCGAGTTTGAGGCGAAAGGTGTCGCCCAAGCTGCTTTCCCTTCTAGCAGAATTAGCCGCCGTTTCTGGTTCACCAATCAAGTTTTGGTAGTCCGAGTCTAAGGTTCTGTCCTCCACAGTCCTCAACGAGTCCCCAGATAAAGTCGTTTCCGAATATTGGGGCGCTGGTTGCTGTCTTTGTTGGGCGAGAACCGCCGGGGTCAAACCGATAAAAATTGAACTCAGTCCGAGAGCAGTGCCAAGAGTAGCAATAACTGCGTTCATCATCCATGCCTCCGCTAGTTGCATCCTACTATGCGCTTATTGTACCGAGTCGGCATTAAGTTGCACTCTATCCAAAGTAGCTGCTTGTGGAGATATCAATTGCAGTTGCTGTGAAAACTTATAATTTTCGATCGCGCTATCGGAAAAATAGAACT
>NZ_JAUBQR010000015.1:0-50510 GCF_036701385.1 Microcoleus sp. Pol12B4
CTGCTTTCTTTTGCTCCTGACTGGCGTTGGCTGCTGGATCGTGAAGACAATCCTTGGTATCCAACTGCGAGGCTTTTTCGCCAAAGTCAGCCGGAAAGTTGGCAAGAATTGTTTGACGAAGTACAGGCAGCTTTGAACTCTTTTACGCTCGCCAATACTGTTAGTTATTCAGAAGATTCAGCCAAAAAATCGCTTGACTTCGTTTCACTAGCCATGACTGCTAATAATACGCCCGGCCTCGATTCTGTGGCTCTCAAAAAGACAGGTGCAAGCTTGGTAGATGAGAGCAAACACAAAATTGTTGCTGCGAGCGAAGCATTAGGTAAGGACTCCGCAGTCCACCCATTATTGGGGAGTGAGACATCGGGGGCGATCGCAACAGGTGGGGATAACCCTGTTGTTTTAGAGGATTTATTGCGACAAGCAGAACATTTAATGGAAACAGGTGATCGGGAAGAGGCGATCGCCCTTTACGAGCAGATTATATCTATTGAGCCAAATTGCGTTCAAGCGCGGATTAATTTTGGTTTTCTCAAGCAAGAAAAGGGCGAATTAGAGGCTGCTATCCCGCATTACCAAGAAGCTTTAGCCATCGATCCAAACATTCCTCAAACAGCTTACAACTTGGCAAAAATTTTTGAGGAACAAGGTCAAGTGTCCGAGGCGATCGCACATTACGAACAAGCTCTTGTAGCTCAACCCGATTTCGTACCCGCCCTAATTAATTTAGCGGTGGCGCTGCAAGAAAAAGGCGAACTTGTAAGGGCGATCGAGCTGTACCGGCGAGCGCTGGAAATTCATCCGCATAGCTGGGAAGCTTACAACAATCTGGCAACAGTGTTGCAAGAACAGGGCAATTTAGAAGATGCGCTGGAGTATTATCACAAAGCTCTAGAATTGCTGCCGGATTTTGTGGAAGCTATCAACAATTTAGGCAGGACATTTCTGGAAAAAGGCGCGGTAGAAGATGCGATAGCCTGCTACAGACGAGCGATTCATTTAAGTCCAAATCACGCTAGCGCTCACCTGAATTTATCCTTGGCTTTGTTGTTGGTGGGAGATTTGGAAAATGGTCTGGCAGAATACGAGTGGCGCTGGCAAATTAAAGAATTTCACACTGGTCATTCCTGTTTTTTGGCGGGAGCGGATAATACTGTTTCGGCGAGAGAATATCGGCCGCTATGGGACGGTTCTGATTTGGTGGGAAAGACTATTTTGCTGCACGCCGAACAAGGTTTAGGCGATTCGCTTCAGTTTATTCGCTACGCTGCGATCGTCAAAAATAAAGGCGCTAGGGTAATTGTTGGCTGTTACCCGCAATTGCACCGTTTGTTTGCAACGGTTGACGGCATTGATTTGCTAATAGTTAAAGGCGAGCCACTGCCGGAATTTGACGTGCAAGCGCCGATGTTGAGTTTGCCCTATATTATCGGTACAAAGCTGGAAACAATACCAGCAAATACTGCTTATTTATCTCCGCCTGCGGGTGCTGAATTTACGCTTCTGCCCGATCGCACTTTGAAAGTTGGCATTGTCTGGGCGGGGAATCCAAAACACCGCAAAAACCAGCAGCGTTCTTGCAGTTTGAGTCAGTTTCTGCCGCTTTTGGACGTTTCGGGGGTAAGTTTTTACAGCTTGCAGAAAGAGGTTTCCGAGGCCGAGCGCGCGCTGTTGAATCAAACGTCGATCGTAGATTTGAGCCCGCATTTTGGCGATTTGGCCGATACTGCTGCTGCGATCGCCAAACTGGATTTAGTGATTAGTGTTGATACCGCTGTCGCCCATTTGGCGGGGGCTTTGGGCAAACCGGTGTGGATTTTGCTGGCGTTTTCGCCGGATTGGCGGTGGATGTTGCAACGCGATGATAGTCCTTGGTATCGGACGGCGCGGCTGTTCCGGCAGCATCAACGGGGCGGCTGGGAGGACGTTTTTGAGCGGGTTGCGGAAGCTCTAGGCGCGGTTGCTGCAGCATTTGTGCCGGCGGATGTGGCGGATGAAGAGTTTCGGTTGGGCGTGGATTTGCAGCAGCAAGCCGATTTTGGCGGTGCGATCGAATGTTATGAGCGAGCGATCGCAAGCGATCCTAATTACGCAGCCGCGCACAGCAATTTAGGCGTGCTTAAACAGCAAGCTGGCAGGCTAACAGAGGCGATCGCCCACTACCGACAAGCCCTCTTCATCGACGGGAATTTGGGGGAAACTGCGAGCAATTTGGGCAGCGCGCTCGCGGAAGCAGGGGAGACTGAAGAGGCGATTGCACAATATGAGCGGGCGCTTTCTTTGAACCCGAATTGCGCGGAAGCGCTGATCAATTTGGGTCTGTTGCGAGAAGAGCAAGGGGATGTGGCGGAGGCTATAAGCTGCTACGAGCAAGCAATTCAAATCAATCCTAATTGCGCGGTGGCTTATTTAAATTTGGGAATTGCTTTGGAGACACAAGGGGAGGAAGGGAAAGCGATCGCGAATTACGAACGGGCGATCGCGATCGAGCCAAATTATGTGGACGCCCTGAACCGTTTAGCATACGCCTCGATCCGACAAGGCAAAATTCCAGATGCGATCGCCTACCACGATCGAGCTTTGGCGCTGCAACCAAATTTGGCAGAAACCGAACTCGCTTTCGCGACTTCGCTGTCGAGCCCAGATAAGTTGGATGAGGATCTAGCTATTTGCCAGCAAGCGATTCAGGAATTGCCAGCCAGTGCACAGGCTTACTGCAATCTGGGAATTGTTCTGCACAAACAGGGCAAAATTGAAGATGCGATCGCCTGCTATCAGCAAGCTTTGAGCCTGAAACCCGACTTTCCAGAAGCTTTGAACAATCTCGGCAAAGCTTTTGAGGAAGCGGGAAAAATGGCAGAGGCGATCGATTGTTACCGTCGGGCGATCGAACTCAAACCCGGTTATATCCATCCCCTCACCAGTTTGGCAAGTGCTTTGCACGATCGCGGTCAACTTGCAGATGCTGTCACCTGCTACAGCCAAGCAGTAAAATTCAATGTCGCTAACCCCGAAGCTCACCTAAATTTAGGTTTAGCTTTACTGTTGTCGGGAGACTTTCAGCGCGGTTTTTCCGAGTACGAATGGCGACTCCTAGTTAAAGAAAAACAGTTCCGGCGACACAACTTTATTCAGCCACTTTGGGATGGTAAAGATTTAGATGGAAAAACTATTTTACTTTGCCCGGAACAGGGTTTAGGCGATGCAATTCAGTTTATCCGCTATGCAGATTTAGTCAAACAAAAAGGTGGTAGGGTAATTGTTTGGTGTTTGCCGGACTTGCAGCGCTTGTTTGCACAACTTTCAGGAATCGATGCGCTAATAGTAAATCCAGAGGATGCGCCAGATTTTCAAGTGCGCGCGCAGCTAATGAGTTTGCCTCACCTTCTAGGAACAACTTTAGAAACTATACCTGCCAAAGTTCCTTATTTAGCTCCGCCGCCCCATGGGGAATTCACTCTCAGTCCAACTCCTAATTTAAAAGTAGGGATTGTGTGGTCTGGAAATCCTAAAAATTCCCAAAATAAGGTGCGATCGTTACCTCTAACATTGTTGACAAAACTGTTAGATATTCCCGGAGCAGATTTTTACAGTTTGCAACAGGAAATGACAGCAGACGATCGCGCTTTCTTAGAGCCAATGCCCGTAACGGATTTAAGCTTTTATTTGCACGACTTGGCGGATACTGCTGCAGCAATCTCCGCTCTGGATTTAGTGATTTCTGTAGATACTTGTGTGGCACACTTGGCTGGTGCTTTGGGCAAACCCGTGTGGATTTTGCTCTGTTTTATTCCGGATTGGCGGTGGATGTTGCAACGCGATGATAGTCCTTGGTATCCGACGGCGCGGCTGTTTCGCCAGTCAACAGCGGGAGATTGGGAAGGAGTTTTAGAAGAAGCTGCTTTGGCGCTGAGAGAAAGAATTTGTGGGCATCAAAAATCTCGAAAACCAATAGAAACTGATACCAATATTGAACTATCTCAAAAACAGTTCACTCAGGGCAATATTCTCAAGTTGCAAGGAAGATTTTCCGAGGCAATCGCTTATTTTAAAAATGCTTTACTTTTGCAGCCAAATTCGATAGAGGTCACCACTAATTTGGCAGTGACTCTGCACCAAATAGGCAATTTAGCCGAAGCTGCCACCTATTATCACCGCGCGATCGAAATCGCCCCTAACTGCGCTCAAGCGCAGAATAACTTGGGTATTTTGCTGCAAGAGCAAGGCAATATAATGGCTGCTATATCTTGCTTTCAAAAGGCGATCGCCCTGAATCCGGTTTACGTCAAAGCTCTCAACAATCTTGGCGCGATACTCCAGCAGCAGGGCGAGTTGCCGAGTGCGATCGCGTGTTTTCATCAAGCACTTTCCGTCAATTCTAATTACGTGCCCGCGCTGGTAAATTTGGGTGTGGCGATGCAAGCAAAATCTGAGCTACCCGATGCCGAAAGCCTTTACCAGCGTGCAATTGCCGCAGAACCAAACAATCCTATAAGCCACTATCACCTGGGAACGTTATGCTTGGGTGCGGGCAAAATCGAACAGGCAATTTCTAGCTTGGAACGAGCAATATCTTTGAACCATAATTATCTAGAAGCTCTCACTAATTTAGGCAGTGCTGTAGAACAATCAGGAGACGTAAATAGAGCCATTTGGTGTTACACTAAAGCCCTCGAAATTGATTCAAATTGTGTTAAAGCTCACTTCAATTTAAGCTTAGTCTTGCTGTTGAGTGGGGACTTGCCCCGCGGTTTAGCTGAATACGAGTGGCGCTGGCAAACCGAACAGGCAAAAAAATTACCACGCTTTAATTTTGACCAACCAGTTTGGGATGGTTCAGATTTGAACGGGCAAACTATTTTACTTCGATCCGAACAAGGTTTGGGCGATGCGATTCAATTTGTGCGATACGCGGCAATTGTGCAGCAAAAAGGCGGCAAAGTAATCATTTCTTGCTATCAAGAACTGAAGCGTTTATTTAAGCAAATTCCTGGGATTGAACAAGTGGTGGTTCGGATGGAGGAATTACCCGACTTCCAAGTGCAAGCACCACTGATGAGTTTGCCGTATATTCTGGGAACAAATTTAGAAAATATACCGGCTAATGTTCCTTATTTAGCTGCGCCGCCGAATTGGCAATTTTCCCTAAACTTTGATGGCAATTTCAAAGTTGGGATTGCCTGGGCGGGAAGTTCAGAACATTTGAAGGATTTTCAGAGATCGAGCGATTTAAACTATTTCCTGACATTGTTAGATATTTCCGGTGTAAGTTTGTACAGTCTTCAGAAAGAAATATCGGTTGACAATTGTAGTTTGTTAACTCAAATTCCCGTGATAGATTTGAGCGACAATTTGAACGATTTTGCCGATACTGCGGCGGTGATATCGCAACTAGATTTAGTAATTTGCGTGGATACTGCTGTCGCGCACTTAGCTGGTGCTTTGGGTAAGCCCGTATGGATTTTGCTGTGTTTTATGCCGGATTGGCGGTGGATGTTGCAACGCGAAGATAGCCCTTGGTATCCGACGGCGCGACTGTTTCGGCAGCAAACACCGGGTGATTGGGAGGAAGTATTCGATCGCATAAAAACAGCGTTAAAATACCTAACTTCTACTCGTTCCCAAGCTGTGGCTGGTAAGGAAGATACTGAAGCCTCGCCTCGATTTTCTTTATCGCCCGCACAGGTACAATTTCACATAGCAAATGCCTTAGAAAAACAAGGTAAAAAAGCAGAGGCAGTCGCTCGTTACGAACAAGTAATTGCCGCCTCACCCAGCCACGCCGAAGCCCACAGTTATTTAGGTTATCTCAAACAGGAAAACGGGCAAATAGCCGAGGCTATTGCTCATTACCAAAAATCGCTAAAAATCAATTCTAACCATGCTGAAACTAACTTATATTTGGGTTCTGCCCTCGAAGAACAGGGACAAGTCGCAGAAGCGATCGACTTCTACAATAAAGCAATTCAACTACGTCCCAACTCACCAAATTGGCGCTTGAGACTAGCATTAGCTTTGCTTTTAACTGGGAATTTTGATGCTGGTTTTGCAGAGTACGAATCCCGTTGGCAAACTCAACAATTGGATCGGCGATCTTTTGAGCAACCACTTTGGGACGGCTCGGATTTGCAGGGAAAGACAATTTTATTGCACCCCGAACAAGGTTTTGGCGATACGATACAGTTTATCCGCTACGCTCCTTTAGTTAAGCAAAAAGGTGGCAAAGTTATTGTTGCTTGTCATGTCTTGCTGAAGCGTTTGTTTGAAGGAATTGCAGGAGTTGAGCGAGTAGGAGTCAGGCCGAGCGATTTGATAGATTTTCAAGTGCAAGCCCCGCTGCTAAGTTTGCCGCGAATTCTGGGAACGACTTTGGAAAATATACCGGCGAATATTCCTTATTTAGCCCCGCCACAGGATTTTAAATTTTCCCTACCGCCGAACAATAAACTAAAAGTAGGTATTGTGTGGGCGGGCGGCCCGCTGCACCGCAACAATCATCGGCGATCGTGTAAATTGAGCGATTTTGTGAAATTTGTAGATGTTCCGGGAGTGAGTTTTTACAGTCTTCAGAAAGATTTGTCAGGGGGCGATTCCCTACAGGATAGCTGCGCTTCACGCACTTTATTAAAGCAACACAAAATTGAAGATTTGAGCGAACATTGCGTCGATTTTGCCGACACGGCAGCAATTATTTCGCAACTCGATTTAGTAATTTCCGTAGATACTTCTGTCGCGCATTTGGCCGGTGCTTTGGGCAAACCAGTCTGGATTTTGCTGTCTTTTGTTCCCGATTGGCGCTGGATGCTGGAACGCGAAGATAGCCCTTGGTATCCGACTGCGCGGTTGTTTAGGCAGCAAAAAGCTGGTGATTGGGATGGAGTTTGCGATCGTATAAAAGCAGCCTTAGAACACTTAATCTCTACTCATACCCAGGCTCAGCCTGCTAAGGCAGATTCTTATGCTCCGCCTCAAATCCAACCCCCAGAAACTCCCCCACAAATTACAGGAATCGGCATCACTTGGCCGATCAGCATCACCAGCGGTTGGGGAATTTACGGCGTGAATTTAACTCTACAACTGCTGCAAAATCCAGCCTGGCAAGTTGCACTTTTAGCACCGCCATCCATCACCTCAGAAGCGATGAATCCGCTGCATAAATCCCTGTTATTACCTGTAATTGAAAAGCAAAAAAGTTTTCAGGAATTAGTAGCAGCAAATTCCGACAAACAAATCAGTTGTAATTTTCCCGTACTTTACGCTTTGGGGAATAATTTAGCATCCTCTGGAGTTGACAATCAAATTACCAGCGCTTGTCAAATAGGAGTCATATTTTTTGAAGACACGCGAATCACAGCAGAAGCACTAGAAACAGCCAAAAAATATAGCGCGATTGTCGCAGGTTCCAACTGGAATGCGGATGTTTTGAGAAGCTACGGCTTGACTAATGTGGCGATGGTACATCAAGGAATTGACCCAACAATTTTCCATCCTGCACCCAAATCTAATCTATTTGGCGATCGCTTCGTCATTTTCTCCGGCGGCAAACTGGAATATCGCAAAGGTCAAGATATTGTAATTGCAGCTTTCAAACTATTTCGCGCCCAACATCCAGAGGCTTTGTTACTAACAACATGGCACAACTTCTGGCCTCAGTATATGCTAGGAATCGAACAAACCGGAAACGTTGCCGGACTTCCCAATATCAACCGCGACGGAAGTTTAGGAATTTCCCAATGGTTAGTGGCTAACGGTTTGCCAGTTGACTCTTTTATCGACATCGGCTTAATTCCCAATCACCTCACCGGACAAATTATGCGAGAAGCAGACTGCGCTGTTTTCACTAACCGCTGTGAAGGCGGCACTAATTTAGTCGCAATGGAAAGTATGGCCTGCGGGATTCCGACTATTTTATCAGCAAATACTGGTCATTTAGACTTAATTTACAGCCACATTTGCTATCCTTTATGGAGCCAAGGACGAGTTAAACCGACTGCTCCTTTTTGCGGTGTTGAAGGTTGGGGAGAGTGTGAGGTTGCAGAAGTTGTCGAGGCTTTGGAACAAATTTATACTAATCGCGAAGAATCAAAAAATCGGGGTTTTGCTGCGGCTAACTTTATGCTCGATTGGACTTGGGAAAAACAAGTTAAGCGCTTTATTGATGTTATATCAAATTCGCTTTAAAAATCATCTTTTTCCGGTGAATAGAATTAGCTACTACACAAAGTTTAGTTAGCCTAAGCGTTGGCGCGCTAACTTCGCCCAGGCGAACTAAAGAATAAAGAATCCAGATTAACTTGCGATTTGTTCCAATAGCTTTTCAGCACTATTCACGCTTTCCATATCGTAAATTTCCCGGTTGTAACAAACAATTTGTGCTACCAACTTATGATGATATTGCTGAGCTTTTGCCAACATAGAACCCTGATAACGCCTATAGTTGACAACTACTTCTCTCGTTCCCAAAAAGGGAATGTTGTGTTTGTGGCAGTTAACCCAAAACTCCCAATCTTCGTAACCTTCCTTCATCTCAACTTTGTAGCCGCTGACCAAATCCAAAATAGATTTGTGATAGAGTGAAGACGGGTGAATCATGTTAGATTGCTTGATATTTTCGGGAGAATACAACTCGTAACTGGGTACGGTGCGATTTTCAGTGCCAAACATTTGATAAGAACCAAATGCTACGCAAGGTACATTTGATTTTAAACATATTTCTAAAAGGTCAGTCAAGGCGTTTTTAGCTAGGATATCATCGGCATCTAAAGGCATAATGTATTCACCATTGGCTGCTGCTATGCCCGCATTTCTAGCACTTGAAAGCCCTTGATTTGTTCGTTCTACAAGTCTAATTTGATATTGGGAATTTGCTCGTATTAAATTTTGGGCAACTATGCTAGTAGTATCTAAGCTGCCGTCATTGACAATGATAATTTCCCAATTTTTGTAAGTTTGGTTAATCACGCTAGTTACTGCTTCCACCAAAAAATGAGATTGATTGTAGCAGGGAATAATCACAGAGACCAAAGGTCGATCTGCGAATTGTGGCGATGCTGTAACTTGTTTGACACTTTCTGATTGTAAATTATGTGCCGAATTTCTCGCAGTTTGCAAGCTGTAAAAATAAATCTTGGGATGGACGATGGCTAATTGATTCAGATCGGTATTTTGATATTCATTTACTAACCTAGGATATCCCGACAAGTATTCTTGGTTAACAAAAATCAAGATATTCTGAGCGTACCAAGGCTCTACTTTGTTATTGTTCCATATTTTTTTTCTCAAACAGTCAATAACTACATAACCCTTTTTCTGAAAGTAATAAACCCAATATTGTGGCCACTGTTCGTTAACGTGTTCGACGCCTCCTTGAAATGGTATTGCAGCCGAAAACAGAATCACTGGTGCTAGTTGAGTGAGAGAATTAACAAAGTTTTCGGCACAGGTAGCCGGCAAATGTTCGGCAACTTCCAGAGAAATTGCTAAGTCAAATTTTTTGTTTATTTGCAGCGGTTGCTTTAAATCGGCGGATTGGAACTGATTTAAAGGAATTTGTAAAATAGTGCGATCGACATAATCACCATCTATTCCCAAACACTCAGCAATTCCCAACTTGTGGAACGCAGCTAACCAACTTCCCGTACCGCAGCCCACATCTACCACACTTTTAGGTAAGATGGGTTGCAGCAAGTCTAACAGCAGGGGAATAATTTCTCTAGCAGAACTGCGAGTTCCTTCTCCGATTAATTGGTAAAAATCTCTTGTATAAGATGACTTTTGGTTTTGATTAATTGGGCTGGCTGTTTGAGAAATTGTCTCTAAACTGCTAATATTGTAACCGTGCAAATGTCCGGGCAACTGCCAGGAAATATTGGGGTCTGGTTGATGTTTTACTGGCTCGACATTGCCCCGCCAAGCAGCCCCCATAATTTGCATTGTTTGATATACTACCGTTTGCCACCCCCTTTGCTTCAAGTAATCTAAACCTTTACCAACATCTGGAGCGGTTAAATCGTGAAATAAAATTATTGCATCTTCCTCCGCCAATTTTTCACACGCAATGGCATCATTTAACGGCCCATCACCTCCGTGTTCTCCGTCAATAAAAATTAACGACCATTTGCGGTTGAATTGAGCGGAAAATTCTTCTACTCTTTGGGGGCTATAGCCGGGTATTAGCTCGACTGATGTTTGAACGCCCGACGCATTTAGAGCACCTTGAATTGAATCGATTACACTTTGTCTGATATCTTCTCTTTCTAACAGCGGATCGACGACATCTAACTCAACTCCTGCGAGGACTAAGTGACAGGCAGACCAACCCAGCCAGCAACCTATTTCTAATGCTTTTTTACCTTTGAATTGCAGGGCTGTATTGTAAAGGATGTGGGCTTCGTCGCGATTCAAAAACCCGATGAATGGATAGCGCTTGTCTGCATACCAATTATGCGGAACTTCCCGGCGCAAATAAGGCCAGTTACTCGTATTTTGGTCGGCAATAATCATATGGGGGAAATAGGAGTCAGGTATAATTATTTGGAACCCTGGCGAGACATAATCCCCTGGATGTAATAAATTATTTTTGCTAATTTCAGGTTGTTGGTAAGTCATTTTCGGTTCTTGAATTATTTGTATTGCTTCCTGTTTTTTAGGTTGATAACGGACGCTAATTTCCAGTAGGTCGCCGTCAGTTGCCATCAATTGTACTCGGTCAAACTGCTGGCGTCCAGCTAAATGCAAAATGCCGATCGCCTCCTGCGGCAAGTACGGCTCCACAAAACAGCCTCGCTGCTTGTCCCAAACCGGAAAACCGTTGAATATCCAATTGCACCAAGCTGGGAGCAGTTCAGTCAGATTGAACAATTCGCCACTGTAAACAGCCAGGTTGAGGGCAAATTGGTCTGTCATGACACAGCCTGATCTCTGCAATCCTTGATGGAGTTTTTCAGCCCATATGTCCCAGTGCAAAGCATCTTTTCGGAGGGCAAAAACTCCGGCATTTAAGATCGGATAACTGTAGAATTTATTAGCAATTTCTTCACCAAAGTTAGCTTCGTATTGTTGATAAACCCACTGCCAAAACTGAGGAAGTTGCCCGTACTGCTGCAAGCTCGCCCTGTGAACTTCGGGAACAATTGCCAGCCCTCGGCGCGATGCTCCTTGAACCAACAAATTAATTGCTCTCCAGTCTTGAACCCAAGCATCCGCATCTATCCAAAGGTATATATCAAAATTGGGAAAGTATTTTCGTAAACAAGGTCTAACTAATAGTCCTTTTAAATGTTCGGGAGCTTCATTTCGGCCAGGAAAGTCAAATTCCCAATCGGGCTTTTTAATGATATTAACTTGTGTTTTTAGCCACTGCAACTGTTCGAGAGTACAGCCGAGATCGAAAAAGCCGATCGCCACATTTTCGCCCTCGGGTTTTTCCCGCACCGATAAAATAGTACCTCGCACCAATTCAAAGTAATTTGCATTGGCGGCTGTGATGATGATAATCTGCATAAATAGCGGGTGGAGGCGGGTTTATTTAACCTGTTTGCACCGTTGAGGGCAAGGGGTGAACCCGCCCCTACAGGCTGCTTGAAAAATCTGATTAAATTATAGGGTAGGGTAGGGTGCACCGAAGCACCCCAATATTCATAAAAGTATACTATCGAGACGATCGAGGAGGACTTATGAAAAACCACAAAGGGAAAGTTTATCTAGTCGGTGCAGGGCCAGGAGATTGTAACTTGATGACAGTGCGATCGCACAAACTGCTATCCCAAGCCGAAGTCTTAATCTACGATGCTCTCATCGACATCCCGCAACTAGAATTAATTCCAGCAACTTGTCGGAAAATCGAAGTCGGTAAACGTGGTGGCAAACCTTCCACTCAGCAGCAAGAAATCAACCGTTTGCTGGTAGAACATTGCAAGTTAGGCAAACAAGTCGTGAGGCTAAAAAGCGGCGATCCGTTTATTTTTGGTCGTTCTAGTTCCGAAATTCAAGCATTAATCACAGCGGGTTGCGACTTTGAAGTAATACCCGGAATTTCATCAGCCTTAGCCGCACCTTTATTAGCAGGAATTCCTCTGACTGATCCGGTAATGAGTCGCTGTTTTGCAGTGATGAGCGCCCACGAACCGGATGCTCTTGAATGGGAAGCTTTAGTGCAGATAGAAACTTTGGTAATATTGATGGGAGGGCGAAATTTAAGCGAGATCATCTGGCAATTGCAAAAGCACGGACGATCGTCCGAAACTCCGATCGCCATTATCCGAGATTGTGGCCGCCCCGAACAGCAAATTTGGCTCGGCACTCTGTCCAACATTGTACAGCAAACAGCAGGTCAATCTCTATCGCCTTGCGCGATCGTAATTGGGGAAGTAGTCAGATTGCGCGAATATCTAATCCAGCCAGAAAGCACAAATATGATCGATACACCAGTAACCACTAATAACAGCAAATTGCCACTAGCAGGAACAACCATTTTAGTCACACGATCGGTTTCTCAGTCGGCTGAATTTAGCGATCGACTCCAGCAACAAGGAGCTCGCGTTATCGAAATGCCCGCCTTGGTAATTGGGCCGCCGTCCACTTGGGAACCATTAGACAGTGCGATCGCACAATTGTCAAGCTTTCACTGGTTAATTCTCACTTCCCACAACGCTGTAGACTGCTTTTTTCAACGATTACAAGCAAAAGGCAAAGACGCCCGCAGCTTGTTTGGTATTAAAATCGCGGTTGTCGGGAAAAAAACAGCAGAAAGTTTGCGATCGCACTCTCTACAACCAGACTTTATTCCCCCCAACTTTGTCGCCGATTCCCTAGTCGAGAACTTCCCCGGCAGCTTGCAAAACTGCAAAATCCTATTTCCCAGAGTAGAAAGCGGCGGCAGAGAAGTTTTAGTTAAAGAATTCACCGCCAAAGGATCCCAAGTAATAGAAGTGCCAGCTTACCAATCTTGCTGTCCGGAAAATATTGATCCGCTCGCCCTATCCGCACTCCAAAATCAAGCCGTAAATATTATAACATTTGCAAGTTCCAAAACTGTGCATAACTTCTGCAATCTCATAGAAAAAAGCCCAGAATTGTCCCTGTCTAAAGATTGGTTGGACAGCGTTTGTATCGCATCCATCGGGCCAGAAACTTCTAAAAGCTGTCAGAATTTATTGGGTAAGTTAGATGTGGAAGCCAAAGAATACACGTTAGACGGATTGACTGAGGCGATCGTCCAATGGGTTGCCGAATATCAAAGTTCGTAAGTGCGATCGAACAGCCGTTAATTATCTAATCTGTAGGTTATAAAAGGGTTATAATACCAATTTAAAAAAATTCCGTGTAAGGACACGGCAGTGCCGTGTCCCTACAGATGGTCGCTTACAATCTCTCGGTTGCAAAACTTTTATGAATTAGGATAAAATTTTTGTAAAATAGCTAGGAGGAAATATGACCGCAAAAGACCAACTTCTTCAAGAACTAGACCAAGTACCAGAACCTATGTTGAAAGAAGTGCTTGAGTTTGTACTAGCCCTGAAGGCAAAACAGCCTGTAAAATCAGAAAAAAGTGATGTTTGGAACGCTTACCTAGCATCTAAAAAAGAACGAGAGGAGGTTTACCGTCGCCTTGCCAACTCCTAAATTTCTATGTTTAGAGGAAGTGCTAGAACTTCATGACGACCAAATTTCTAGCTTTAGCGGCACTCCCGGCGTCAGAGATGAAGGCTTGTTAGAGTCGGCTTTGGCTCAACCGCAAGCAACTTTTGGCGGTCAATTGTTGCATCCGACAATTGCCGAACAAGCTGCTGCTTATCTTTATCACATAGCGATGAATCATCCGTTTATTGATGGTAACAAGCGATCTGCTTTTGCAGTGACTGATACCTTTTTGCGTTTGAATGGTTGCGCTCTGAATTTGACGGACGATCGAGCATATGATTTAGTCATGCGAGTAGCACCGGGAACGATGACTAAGGAAGAATTAAGCACGGAGTTCGAGTCATGTATTGTTGAGTTTTAATAAGTAAGCTGGGCAGCCTGCATGGAGATTAATTAAGGTACGCAGGGCGCACCATACATTGAAATAGCGAATCGCGGAACAAAAAAGCGAGTAAAATTATCACTAAAGAACAAAGCCGAGATCCTTTGCGTCAAATCAGTAATAAAACTAAACAGAAAAAAACACAAACCGCCGATCGCCCTTTCTCCCGCAAATCCCGCTACCCAACTACTAATTAGCAATAGCCATGAATATAAATTTTTCTCGTTACGACACCTTAACCACCCTGCTAGCAGGAACTACCGCAGCCTTAACCATAGTCATCAGCCAGCCCGCGATCGCCAAAACTCCCCAAGAAGTCGCCAGCATTGCCGGGCCGCTGACTGTACAAATTAACAGTTCGCTAGGAGACGGTTCTGGCGTAATTATTGCCAAAAACGGCAAAACTTACACAGTTTTAACAGTCAATCACGTCGTAGAAAAAGCAGACGTGAAATACACCGTTCGCACGTCGATCGGCAAAAACTATCAAGCAACCTCCGTCACCCGTTTGCAAACCGCCGAAACTGACCCGGATTTAGCCGTAGTCAAATTTGAAAGCCCCGAAGAATATCCAGTCGCCACGATCGCAGATTCTGATCAAGCAGTCATTGGCACCCAAATCTTCGTTTACGGCTATCCCGCTACCGGCGGACTTTTCGGCGCTGAACGAGAACCCGAACTCTCTCCCGGACTCGTTACCAGCCGCCCCGGCAACCGCCCGGAAGGTTATACTTTGCGGTATCAGGCCGTAACTTGGAGCGGCATGAGTGGCGGCCCAGTTTTCGACTCCGAAGGCCGAGTCATCGGTTTACACGGACAAGGGGAATTCGGTTTTGCTCAAACCAGTTCCGGTGAAGTCGCCCCGATTAAAACCGGATTTAACGCAGCAGTTCCAATCAATACATTTATCGCGAAGCTAGTGGCGGCGGGAATAAACCAATCCGAGTTGAAAGTAGACAATACTCCCCCAACGAGCGGCCCGGTATCCACCGCTAATCCGCAAGACGCTCAAGCCTATTATTTTCGAGGACTTTCCCTGTTAGATCAAGGAGATGCTTGGGAGGCGATCGCCGATTTCAACAGAGCGCTCGCTTTCAAGCCCAAATATACCCCTGAATTGTATTTTAATATCGGTAATGCCCGCACTTTCATCACCGCCGGCTTGGCGCAAATCGAACCCACACGCGGTTCCAATGCTATTCAAGCATACACGCTGGCGATCGCAGCCAATCCCGGTTTTGCCGACGCTTATTACAACCGAGCTTTAGCTTACCTGGACAACAAAGACCAACCCAAAGCAATTGCCGACTTTCAGAAAGCAGCGGAACTTTACAAGCAAGGCGGAAGAACGAGTGCGTATCAAGACGCGCTCAGCAGAATCAAACAATTGCAGTAGAATTAGAAGTTAACAATTAAGAATTAAAAATGAGATTCTTCATTTTTAATTCTTAATCAACTTTATACAAACAGCAGGTTAATAATAATGACTGCTATCACCTTAAACCTCAATTCCATTATTAAACTAACTTCAGAACAGTTTTATCAACTGTGTGAAGAAAACCCGGAATTGAAACTTGAACGGAACGCCAGCGGAGAATTAATTGTCATGCCACCCACGGGAGGAGAAACGGGAAGAAGCAACTCAAAATTCAACTTACAGATTGGACTTTGGAACGAACAAACCCAACTCGGTGAAGCCTTTGATTCCTCCACAGGATTTACTCTGCCCAATAAAGCCGATCGCTCTCCCGATGCGTCTTGGGTAGAAAAATCGCGCTGGGAAGCTTTAACACCTCAACAAAGAGAAAAATTCATCCCGCTTTGTCCCGATTTTGCTGTGGAAATTCTCTCCCCAACTGACAGCTTGAAAAAGACTCAGGAAAAAATGCAAGAATATATGGAAAATGGCTGTCGTTTGGGTTGGCTGATTAACCGCAAAAAACGGGAAGTTGAAATTTATCGCCCCGGTCAAGATGTGGAAGTTTTACAATCTCCTCTCACTCTTTCTGGGGAAAATGTTTTGCCGGGATTTGTTCTCAATTTGCAAAAAATTTGGAATTAGCAGACTTTAATTTTGACTTATATCATCTTCCGTAAAATAACCGTTATAAGCTGGTAGGGATAAATCCAAGTCGAAACGAGTGAAATGATGACTCTCCGTCCTCACTACGAACCAATTTTATTATGCTCGTTCGAGGGGACATAATATTAGCTGGAAATTTAATAAAATTATAAGTAGCCATAAAATTAATAGGCTAGAATTAGGGTTCCAACAATTCCAGCTACAAATGTCACATTAGAAGTTGTCAAAGACGACCAATTTTTCCGAGAAAGGCAATACGAGTTGCCAGAAATCACCAACTTTCAAAAACGACAGCTAGATCAGATTAAAGCGGGTTACTTCAACTTGCTGTGCTATCGGCCGATGCTGGAAAAAACCATCAATTTGTCGATGTCTCTCCGCTGTTATTTGCGGGCGAGTTTTATCTGCATCATTTCTACATTAAACCCAAAAAATTCCTCGGAATTTCCGAAGAAGATGAAGGCGTTATCATCAAAGACAGCATCGACACTTTAGTGTTAAAAGAGCAGTTGTGGCTGATGGTAATAGAATCAAATTTATCCTTAAACTCGATAACTAAACTGGATTTGGGAGGAGAGGTCGAATTAACTCTATAATTTGGTCATACTTAAAGTTATTTATACAATCAATTAGCGAACTGGAAAGGGTTGATTTAGATGCGGGAATTTGTTTGATTAGCTCGTTCATGACTTCAGGATCAACATAGTAGGCAGCTTGATACATTTGTTCTAACCACTGAGATGACATCACGGCTAGATCTTCGGGAGATAAAGAATCAACAAATAGTTTTGGGGAATCTTTTCCTACAACTGTGTAGATGTACTCTACTCCCAAGTGTTGAGCGAGTTTGTCAAAGATGAGCCTTTCCTGAAAAGGCTTGCTCATAAAGTCGTCACAACCAGCCATAAGAGCTTTCTCTCGCTCTTCTTCAAAAACACTGGCAGTTAAAGCAATAATGACAGTCTCTTGTCCATGAGGGTGTTCTCTAATGCGTTTAGTAGCTGTGTAGCCATCCATAATCGGCATTCGTATATCCATCCAAATCAGGTGTGGGGACCAACTTTCCCACAGGGATAGTGCTTCAACTCCCTGTGTTGCTTGGCGTACCTCAAAACCGACGGAGGTAAGGAGTTTGACCAATAAGCGACGATTTTCCTCTACATCTTCAACAACAAGGATGCGATAAGTTGGTTGTCCTGGAGCTATACCAATCACTCTTTGTTTAGGCAATTCTGAGGCAACGCAGACTGCTTGAGGTAAATTTACCCCAATTTCAAAGTAAAAAGTGCTGCCCCGATTCAATGTGCTTTGAACCCGAATCTGACTACCCATGAGTTGGACAAATCTTTGGCTGATAGCTAGACCTAGACCAGTACCTTGATTCAATTTATTCCCAGCTTCAGCTTGCACAAACGCCTTAAATAAGCTGTCAACTTCTGTTGGAGCCATTCCCACTCCAGTATCCTCAATTTCAAAACATAGGCGACAGGACGTTTTGTCGCTCTGTTCTGATCTTACTCGTAAGGTGACGCTTCCTTGATTAGTAAACTTAATCGCATTACCGAGCAGATTGACTAAGACTTGATACAGTTTTTTCTCATCGCTATGCACAAATTGGGGCAGATTGGGTTCTCGCTCGACAATTAGTTTCAATCCTTTCGATTGGGCTTTAATTTGCAACATTTCTTCAAGAGAAATTAGCAAAAATTTTAGATCAAAGTCAGAAAGATAGAGTGTCATCCGTCCGCTCTCAATTTTGGATAAATCTAAAATGTCGTTAATCAATTCCAATAAATGTGTGCCGCTACGATTGACGATCGCCAGATCTTTTTGGAGTTCGGGAGTCAGAACAGGATCGTAACTCATCAATTGCGTAAATCCCAAAATAGCATTCAGAGGAGTACGGAGTTCGTGGCTCATATTGGACAGGAAGATACTTTTGGCTCGGTTTGCTGTTTCTGCTGCTTCTTTAGCTTGCTCAAGTTCCAACTCCGCTTGTTTGCGATCGCTAATGTCAATTAAATATCCCAACATTTCCACTGGTCTACCTGCACGATCTCGAATTAGTCTGAGTTGACATAGTATCCAGCGATAAACCCCATCTGAGCGACGAAGACGGTATTCATGTAAATAAAAATCATTGACGAATGGATTGGCTAAGCCATTAAGCACTCGTTCTACATCATCTGGGTGTAAGTTATGCACCCAAAATTCATCATCTCCTAAAAACGCCATACTTTCATAGCCAAATACGTCTTTGATATTTTCGCTGATGAACGTTGCTTCATAATTGCCATAAGGTTTACAGCTAAAAATAACGACGGGGCTGTAGTTGAGGAGAAAGTTGAGGCGATTTGTGGTAGCTTGCAAGGCTTGCTCAGCTTGTTTCAGCTCTGTCACATCCTCCTGAACGGCAACATATACGGTTCCGTATTCAGGATGCTCAAACATGGATGTATGAACCCTGCACCAAAAAAGTATTCCATCTTTTTTCTTATTGTAGACTTCATATTGTGCTTCTCCTTTCTGCTGAATTTGAGTGACAATATCTAGAACGCTGGCGTCTGGTGCAACATCTGTATCGACATAATTCAAGACACCAACGGGTTGACCTGCAAGTTCGCCATCTGTGTAGCCAAACATAGAGTCCAATTTGGGATTGGTGTAGACGATCGTGAGGTCTGAGGCTTTAATTAAACACACTCCACCTGCCATGTTCTGGATAATAACACTCTGAAGCTCTAGCGTCTTTTGAGCTTCTTTTCGAGCGGTAATTTCTTGGATTTGAGCAATAAAATGCAGTGGATTTCCCTGTTCATCTTTTACTAGCGAGCCATCAAGAAGAATCCAAACCATATGTCCTTGTTTATGGAAATACCGTTTTTCCAGTTGGTAAGTGGAAATTGTTCCTGCTAATAGCTGATGTACATAACTAAGATCCAGGTCTAAATCGTCAGGATGGGTAATGTCTTGGAAAGTTAACGCTAACAACTCTTCTGAGGAGTAGCCAATAATCTGACATAAGGCAGGATTGACTTTAACCCAGTGCCCATCAAGTGAAACGATCGCCATTCCAATTGACGCATTTTCAAACGCATTGCGAAACTGCTCTTCACTGTTTCGTAAAGCCACCTCAATTTGTTTGCGTTCGTTTTCAGCCCGCTTGCGATCGTCGATCTCCTTCTCTAAGGCTTGATTTGCTGCAATAAGTTGATCTGGACTAGGTAAAGCTAAGGCTGATGGAATTAAAAACACTAGCTCAAATGCAGTATATATAGAAATCAGAGCAGTAATAGCTTTAAGTCCTCCCGAAAGCCAATAAGTAGGAAACCAAAGCGTCCAAATTTCCATGAGATGAGTTGTACCACAGGCAATTATGAAGGCGCCAAACAGAAAAAATACTTTCTGAAATGGAGTATCTTGGCGCTGTCGCACAAAGTAGATTAGCATGATGGGGATGGAGTAGTAAGCTAAAGCAATTAAACCATCGGATAAAATATGTAATCCTACTAAATTTGTTTGCCAGAGATAGCAGTGACCATGAGGAATGAATCCTCCACTTTCAAAAAATTGTATAATCATACCTAACCTGCATTATTCATGAGTGCTGAAGTGCTTAGCGATTGAGTTCTGCCATGGCCCGCTTCATGGTCGAAGTCTTACCGGGAAAACCACTTTTGAGTAGGGAGATGTCAAATTGCCAACCCAGCAGCACGAGACATCCGATCGCAATGAGGAGTAGACTTGCCCTGTAAGAAATGTGGTTGTTCATAAACCGGCTGCTTGGGAAAAAAGGTTCTCCTGATGTTACGCGGAACGAAGAAGGGCAATCACGGAGGGATTATCCCTACCTGAACAAGTCAGATTTTGTAGGGGCTGTGCCACCGTGCCAGTCCTCGAACTCTGCGATCGCAGGACTTCTTTCTGCGTCAAGTGAGTTTATAACCTAATAATTAAACTATACTCTTATTCATAGGTTTATAGTCCTCTGGCAAGAAACTATGGAAAGCAGTAGGATTCTCGATACAACTAGCGATATAGTTAGCGATCCAGCTACCAACTACCGAGGCAATATTTTAATTGTTGACGATCTCCCTGATAACCTGCATCTTCTCAGCCGTACTTTGAAGAGACATGGTTATAAAGTTCGCAGTGTCACAACAGGCGCAATGGCGCTCCGAGCCGCCCAATCGCCATCGACGGAACTAATCTTACTTGACATTAAATTGCCTGATATTGATGGCTATGAAGTTTGTAAACAATTAAAATCTGACGAGCAAACCACAGGCATTCCGATAATTTTTTTGAGTGCTCTCAATGAAACTTTCAATAAGGTTGAGGGGCTGGCTGTGGGTGGGGTAGATTATATTTCTAAGCCGTTTCAAGCCGAAGAAGTATTAGCTCGTGTCGAAACTCACCTAACCATCCGACGGTTGCAACAAAGCCTCCAAGAGCAGAATTTACGTCTCTTGAGAGAAATGGAAGAACGCCAACGTCTCGAAGCCTCCCTCTTTGCCGAAAAAGAACTAGCTCAAGTGACTCTCCAATCGATTGGTGATGCAGTTATTACTACCAATGCTCAAGGTAATGTGCGATTTTTCAATCCTATCGCTGAGCAACTGACAGGCTGGAAGGCTCATGAGGCTAAGGGACTCCCCCTGTCTACAGTCTTTGAAATTGTCAATGAAGTAACCCGAAAGCCATTAGAGAATCCGATCGCCAAGGCTCTGTGGGAGAAGCGAATTGTGGGCTTAGCTAACCATACTATACTCATTGCGCGCGATGGGACGGAGTATGCCATTAAGGACTCAGCAGCACCGATTCGAGACCGCCAAGGTCAAATTATCGGGGCCGTTATCGTCTTTCATGATGTTACCGAATCGCGCAATCTTGCTCGTCAACTCTCTTGGCAAGCCAGTCACGATGCTCTGACGGGTTTAATCAACCGTCGAGGATTTGAGCAGAACCTAATTGAGGCGATCGCCTCTGTTAAAGATAGCAATCAGCAGCACGCTCTCTGCTATTTAGATTTAGATAAGTTCAAAGTCGTTAATGATACCGCAGGTCATTGTGCTGGCGATGAGCTACTGCGCCAAATCACTACACTTTTCTAAAAGGGAGTCCGCGCTAATGACATACTGGCTCGCTTGGGAGGTGATGAATTTGGTCTTTTGCTTACTAAGTGTCCCCTCTCTAAAGCAGCTCAGATTGCGGAAAAACTCAAAGACCTAGTGCAGCAGTTTAGGTTTATTTGGGATAGTCAAACCTTTATCATCGGGGTCAGTATTGGAGTTGTTGCCATTAACCAAGCCAGCCAAGATTTGATGGAGGTTATGGGGGCGGCTGATGCAGCTTGTTATGCTGCCAAAGGCAAAGGTCGCAACTGTGTTCATGTTTATCGTCTCGACGATGGCGAACTAATATAATTATACAATGTGGTGAGAGGCAGTAGATTTCCAACATCCGCCGTGCGTTAGAAACCAATCATTTTTGTCTCTACTCCCAAAAGATTGCCTCTATTACCTATAACCCATCATTAAAGCATTACGAAATTTTGTTAAGAATGCTGGACGAAAACGAAGAAAGCGTGGCTCCCAATGAGTTTATCCTCACCGCCGATCGTTAGGGCTTGAGAACCAAGAGCGATTGTTGTTGGGTAATCGAAACTTTTTGATTGAATTATCATAATTTATCGGGGCTAAAAGTTGTTAGTAAAGACTTGTACACGAGCAATATTTCTGGCGCTAGCAGTCGAGTTTTTTTAAATTTTTATTGTTCCATTTTATCCCGTTTTCGATGTTGAAGTCGCGGTCTCTAGTGTGAGTAACCGCACTTTCTTAGGTATGCCCATCCTCTGAGTTTTGCGACTTGTTCTCTCCCAGTTTTTTGGGCGATCGCACCCTCTTCCTTCAAAATTACCACGGCGAACCGATCATTGTAAAAGCGGCCCAATAATAAGGATGCGACAAATTTCGATCGCCCCTAGCGGTCAACTCCGACGGTAAAGGCAGAGCTTGATTTTTGCCCGATCGCACCAAATAACCATCTTGCAAGCGCACTTCTCCCCGCAGCATAGCCAATTGCGCTTGCCGCAAAGCCTCAGCCTTAATCGGCGCTGTACGCAACTGCTGGTAAAACTCAGTCATCAGCCCCAAAGTACCGACATCGCTGACATACCACAAACTCGCCAAAGCCGATTTTACCCCCGCGTGTACCGCCAACCCCGCAAACCCCAACTCAGCTTGTTCGTCTCCCACCGCCGTAGTACACGCACTCAACACCAACAACTCCACCTGTGGGTTAGATAACTTCAACTGATCCAACTGATTCAACCGCAACTTAGTATCCCAAAACTGAATGTAAGAATTTTCCGCCCCCCCAGGCTGAAAATCGCCGTGAGTAGCTAAATGAATAATTTTGTATTGCGGTTGATTGCGCTTGTGCTTCAAATTTGCCAACGTAAAAGCTTCATTGAGAAAAGACGAACCGGGCCAAATCTTGTCCACAATTGTCGATATTTCCAACGGCACCGCAGGCAAAGGATTTTGATCGTATTTGGCAGGAAAATTCGACGCACCCATCGCCAAAACTTCAGAACCCTTAACACCTGCATAGCGAGTATCAGTTAAACTCAAACTCGGAATCAGCCCCAGACTGTACTTTTCTACCAAAAACTGCTTGCCGTCGTAAAGAGCAGCCAAAGGCAAAGTTCGCAAACCTGAATCCATCGAAAACACCAAGGTGTCAATCTTGTTAGCCTCCAAGTCCGCTTGCAGCGGTGCAATTAACCACTGGTAAAGTTCCTCGGCAGGTTGCTTGTAGTCAGCAGCATTCAATCTCCTGGGAGTTCTGATAGCATTAGTGAATTCTTTAGCAACTTGCAGCACTGTCTGGCGGCTTGCAGGCACGCTTTTAAAAACACTTTTGCCGTCTGGCAATAACAACACAAGTTCTAAATGTTTGTCTTTTGCCCACACGTAAAGGATGGCGGGTTTAACCCCCGTCAACTGATTGACGCTGTTGAGAGTATCTCGAATACTTTTCTGCGTGATTGACTTTTCTGTTACCGTGCCCCCAAAGTAACGTTCAAATTCCCGGCCCTGAGTTCTATCCCTTTGCTGCACTGCGTCGATCGGACTTATTTGCGCGATCGAACTCGATCGAGAAATCTCAGGAACCCTCACATTCCCGATACTTTCTGTACTCACCGCACTCGCAGGCTTCTGTGGAGTTGTTGTCACGCTGGCGTTTTCTGTCGTCGCAGGCGTACCCAAATTGTCTTTTAACACCGACGGCGACAGCAGTACCGGGCCGCTAGCAGTCTCGTTATGCCGCGCCTCAACAGAGGTAGCAGCAGGTTCTGGCGAGACATTTGCGTTACTGCTCTCGGACACCGACGCTGCAGGGCCGAGAGTCACTTGAGTCACAATTTGTTGAGAATTGTCTGTAGTTTGCAGTTCCACGCTGGTAGTTGGTGCCGGACTCGGCACGATCGCCAGCGGCCCGATAGTAGTTGAGGAGGTGGCTGTGTTCGACTTCGAGTTTCCCGTCCCAACAGTCGCCGCCCTGCAGGTTCCCGACGGGCAAGTGCTTTGCAGCAGTGTCTGTGAACCCGATTGAGCCAGGCCGTCTGTAGAAATGCTGACCTCGGTGCGCTCAGCAGCAGTTCCTGTTCCCGGAGTCCGAAACGCTCCCCCAGCCTCGATGGCCACATCGCCGCCCGTATTGCCACGAGCTTTGATCGAAACAACTTCAACATCTTTCTGCCCAATAATTTGGCTCGAACCGGCACTTCCCGATTGCGAACTCGAGTTGATCACCCCTGTAACGATCCGGCCCGGCGCCGCAATCGAAATATCTCCCCCGCTTCTGACACCAAAAGCATCGATGTTGCCGGTTTCTACCGCACCGGCGCTGCGAATATTTATAGGACCCGCCACCCCGGAAGTTGAGCGAGATGAAACCGTACCAGCAGTCAACTTGCCTTGACTGCTAGTGATGTTAATCCCCGCTGTCGAGGTAACATCTCCGACGGCTACAGTACCGCCCATCAAAGAAATCGTAGCGTTATCAGTGCCGCCGATCGCACCCATTCCCACGATCGCGCCTGCGCCATTGGGCGATCGAATAGTCGTCGGATCTTGAAATGTCACGGCCACTGGCGTTGAATTTGGCGTTGAATTTAGCGTTCCAGAAGCAATCGATATCACACCGCTACCGTCAGCGCGCCCGATCGCGATCGAAGCAAACCCATTCCGAAAAGTGTTCAATTCAGCAGCAGTCAAGTTCAGAGCTTCTGTATCGCCAGAACCTTGAATTATAATATTTTGACTGGGCTCAGCCGGTTGCAACACCAGATTGCCGTTGCTGGCGATCGAGTTTTTGTCACCCGTCAAGTCAATTTCGTTGCCCGTCAGGATAATATCTCCCCCTGTTTGGGCGCCACCAGCTTCGATCGCCCCTGCTGTGACTCCATTGCGCCCCGTCAGCGTCACTTGCCCCGCGCGATCGCCCCTGGTGTCTATCGCTCCGGCAGTCACCGTGCCCTGTGCGTTAACACTAACATCTCCTGCCGAATTGCCTGTATCTTCGGAAGAATTGACAGAAGTGTTGATGGTGCGGGAAGTCCCAGTAAGTAGCTGACCGGTTGTGACATTGCCTGCGGTGCTGACGATGCGAATTTCCTGATTTTTAGTAGTGATATTTCCGGTTCTGATATTGCCATCAGCTTTGAGAGTAATTGAGGCATTGTCGGCCGCTGTCAGGGAATTTGTGGTAGTGATTGTTCCCAAACCCGCTGGCGACTGAATAATTAGCGGATCGTAAAATGTGAAATCGTTGGCAATCAGAATTGAACCGATACCGTTGCTGCGGCCGATCGTAATGCCAGCAAACCCATTTTCCAAACTTCCGAGGTCGCTTGCCGTCAGATTCAAATAAATATTAGTACCCACATCTCCAGAACCGCCGATCGCAATATTTTGACCGGGACTCCAAGGTTGTAGTACCAAAAAGCCCGTACCGCTGACCGAATTTTTGTCGCCTTTAAAATTAATTTCATCACCCGTCAAAGTAATGTTTCCCGATCCCCCAGCGATCGAGCTAACTCCGAGAACATTCCGAGCCGTCACAGTTACATTTCCCGTCGCTTCCCGGCCGCTGGCATCAAGTTTTTGGGCCGTTACATTCAGGCCTTCGAGCACAATATTCCCGCTGCTGCCGCTGCTGGCATTGGATGAAGAAATGTTGTTTGCAACTGTCGAACCCGGACTAATCAAACTAATATTTCCGCCGTTACTCGACAAATTGCCCGCAGTAATTTGATTTCCCGAAATGGCGATGGCACCGCCAGCCGTGCTAATTGTATCTGCCGCATTCATCGAAAAAGCACCTGCACCATTGCGATCGGCATCTGCTCTCAATGTTACCGAACCAGTAGTTGCTTGAAAGCTTAACTGATTGTCTGCCAAATCAGCAATTGTAATATCGTTTAGCGCTTCGAGAACCACATTTGAAGTCGCCGACATACTTTCTAAAGCTGTAGCCGAAATTGTCAGCGAAGGCTCAGAATTGTTTTCCTGTCCTGCTAGCGTTCCTGTTGCCAAAATATTATTGTTGGCAATGATTTCCGCATCGCCCGCACCTTCTGGGGAATCTGTAATTAAAATATTTTCCGGATCTAACAGCAAAGTTCCCAAACCGTTTGTCCCAGAAGTATCGACATTACCGTTAAAAATTAATCTTTGCTTGCCCGACACTTCCACAAACCCCCCAACCCCTGCGGTTCCCGTTGCAGAAACGCCATTTGCCCTGATGCTGCCCAAAAATGCTGTTGTGTTGTCAGCCCAGACAAAAACACTCCCGCCGTTGCCTGATTCTGTTGCGTTGGCGGCGATCGAACTTTTGGCATCCACGTAAGTCATCCTGGCATTCGGCACAGTTCCCTCGCCTCGGTAATCTCCCCCGATCCGCACCGTTCCGCCGCCGTCGGGCCCGGAAGCCTCAATCTTCGCTCCCAACAGCCCTACCTTGTCGCCCAACACGTTGACGCTTCCTCCCGCGCCCCCCGTAGCAGACACGTCCGCAGATCCCGCTACCAGCGCAGTTCCAGCACCTCCTGGCACTGTTTGGCCGCCTGTGAGCACAACTTCACCTTGAGCGTTCGTAGTTATACCCGTAGCGTTAGCCACACCGGGACCCGACAGCAGCCCTGGTAAACTCTGGGGAGAGAAGGGAACCGCTTCCGAACCCGACACTCCGGCTGCTGGAGAAACTTCTAAACTCAGCAAAAGTCCGTTTTGACTCAACCGCACCAGATTTTCGCCCGGAACAGCCGCCACAGTAATTTGACCGCCTGGGGCTAAAAGTTGCCCTGTACTGATCACCGTTCCGCCCAGCAAAGTCAAATTTTGCCCGGTTCCGACAGCCAAGTTACCCGCATTGACAATACTTCCGGGCTGTGGCCCAAAAACAAAAGCATTTGGTGTTCCGACTAGGGCGGCGTAGTCGTTCGCCCCAGTACCGTTGAACCAACGGTCGTCAAAACCGATACCGCTAGCGGTGGTAGCCAAAAAAGACCCGGACACATCGAGTCGCGCATTTGCTCCGAAGATGATGCCTGCGGGATTCATCAGCAACAAGTTAGAATTGCCGCCAGTAACTTGAATTAGACCGTTAATTAACGAAGCGTCCCCACCGACAACGCGGCCGAGGATATTTTTAACGCTTGGGTTGGAGATGAAATTGGCAGTTTCACCAGAATTCAGACCGAACCGAGTAAAACTGTGGAACAAATTTGCTCCGTCTCTGGAGGGAGTGCCGCCTTTAATATCGTAGCGAGGAGACGGCCCTGTACCTGGGACGGTGACAGTGGTTCCGGTGCCGTCTGGGGCTGGAGTAATAGATTGTGCCGCAGCAATTTGAGATTGGGGATAAATTGCCACGAGTACCCATCCGTTGCTGTTTTCTTTGAGGAAAACCAGGTTGGGGAAAAAATCTACTATCAAAAATCCAGCAAGGGGAATTGCTGCCAGAATCGACCGCACAGCACGTTGAGCATTCATAAGTTTGCCTCGGTCTAGACCTTAATTCGAGTTTAAAATTGAGATTTTAGGTAAAAAATAGTCGATCGCACCCCAATGCTGACACTTCCTAACGCGAACTCTCGATCGCAAATCTTAAATTTTAAGTCTAAATCTGATTGTGTCACCAACATAGCAAAGACTGACAGTAAGTGTCGAAACACAGGAAGTTTAAACAGAGAAAATTATGAGCGATCGAATTGTCCGTCTGATTGGTTTAACTGGGGGCATCGCCACCGGTAAAACCGCTATATCTAATTATCTGAGAGATGCCTGTGGATTTCCGATTTTAGATGCCGATATTTACGCCCGCGAAGCTGTGAACCCCGGTTCGCCAATACTTGACTCTATTGTAAAACGATACGGCGCGGGTATTTTGCTCCCGGACGGCAATTTAAATCGGCCAGAGTTGGGAAGTATTATTTTTTGTAACGCAGACGAGCGGGAGTGGTTGGAACAACAGATTCACCCTTACGTGCGCCGCCGATTAGTTGAGGAAACTCAAAGCTGCATTGCTGCATCGAGTTTGGTATCCCAAGACACACAGGATTTAGGTACAAAGACTCAAGAAACCGGGTTTTTTTACGAAAAGCGAGAACCGAGTATTGTTGAAAAAAAAACCGGTTTCTGTGCCAAGGCTGACACGTTGACTTTGGTTTTGGTAGTGCCGCTGCTGTTTGAAGCTAACATGACTGACTTGTGTACTGAAATTTGGGTAGTGTACTGTTCACCCGAAGTGCAGTTAGAACGACTAATGCAGCGAGACGGCTTGAGTTACGATCGAGCTAATGCCCGCATTAATGCCCAGTTGTCGCTGGCTCAAAAGTGTCAACAAGCTGATGTTATTTTGGACAACTCGTCAACCCTCGACTCGCTATTCCTGCAGGTAGATGTGCAAGTCAGTCGCTGTGAGATTTGATATTTGAGATTGACTCCGCGATATCAGTTTTAAAACCAGTTGTTTTTACTCCCTGCGCGCCAGTTCGATTTGAGAGTTGAGATTTGAGATTGACTCCACGATTTTGTGAACGGGCTTTTTTCCCCAACCGCTTTCGACTCCTCCTTCGGAGTGGCGCCTAAGCGCTCTTGTCACGAAGCAAGATCAAAAAAGATCAGAAAAGATCAGAAAAAATAAAAGGTTCACAATTTATTTAAAAAAACAATAGCAACCATTTATGAAGTAAATGTGAAAATTAGGCATTGCCCGCTTTAAGGAATCTCATTCACCAAGATATGTATATGTAACGTGCGGATGGCGCGCCTCGGTACTCTCCTGTTGTTTCTTTAATCCCCTGGTTGTCGCTTCACTTCAATAAATTATGCAGTTAATCATAAAAGTAGTAAAAGTTTACAATTGGCAGTTTTTGTTTCCTTGTTGGAAGAGCGTTTCCAGAGGATTCCAGAGGTCATAGCATTTTAGATTTTATATTTTATATTGGGGAATAATTTATAACTACCAGGGTTGGGAAGACGAGCATAGAAGAGTAGCATAATTTTTTTGAACATGGTCTTGAATTCTGCTGGTTGCCCGCAAATAGCAGAGAACTAGAAATTATCAGTGAACAAGCGAGCTAGATGATGTATTTCACCCGCTTTTAACCAAAACTTATAAAAATTGCAAGTGCCATTACTTACTAATTGATGATTTCACCGCAATTATTTTTTTATCCTGATAGCAGAGTACAGACTGCGTATCAAGAAGGGGAAAATACAAACACCAAAATTTTATGATGCGCGTTTACTCTTCCATCCTGATGTCAAGCCTGTTACTGAGTGCTGGCGCAGTTAATACTCAAAGCTTAGAAACTCGATCGACCTTTTTTGCTCAAGACAACTCTGCTCCCGAAAATTTAACCGCCGTAGCGGACACTCAGAGCTTGTACGATAACGATAAAGATAATACGCCACCAAGACGAGGCGAGGGAAGATAAAGCCGAAAAAAGCGATAATTGCAGGGAATTAGGGGGAGAATGGGAGAATATAAAATTGGGAGAATAAGAGAAAAATTGAAGATTTCGATTTATTAATTCGGGACTTAGGTACTGCGTACCAAAAAACCGATTTGGCAGCGGTATTTGACGACTCAAGGCATAATTGTTCGCTATTCCGGTTGTTTGGCCAAGCGTCCTCAAGATATCAGACACCACACACGACCGCGAAATGTTGCACTCAAAAATAAAGGTAAAGCGCGAGTAGGAATCTGACGCTTTACCTTTATTTTTTAAACTTTTGTAGCTTTAATCTTCTGCCGCAGCTTCACCACCAACAACGACATCGCGAATCCGCAAACTTGGGCCGCCACAGCCGACGGGCAAACCGCTTTGTCCTGCCTTGCCACAGCCGCCGGATTCATCCCAGTAGAAATCGTCGCCGATCGCCTCAATATCAGCTAAAGTGCTGAAAACATTACCCGAAAGAGTAACATCCCGCACCGGATTGTCTAGTTTTCCGTCCCGGATCATCCAAGCTTCGCCGGCACTGAAAGTAAACATTTCGCCGTTAGTCATGCCGCCTTGCCAATTGCGCGCATAAACTCCTTCTTTGATACCAGAAAATAAGTCAGCAACTGGCGTGTCACCTTGTTCGATCCAAGTATTCGTCATGCGGACGATCGGCGGATAATGATAATTCAAACAGCGAGCATTGCCAGTCGGCGTTTCTCCCAACTTGCCCGCCGTTTCCCGCGAGTGCAGCCGCCCCACTAAAGCACCGTCTTTAATTAACTGAGTAGTAGTCGCGGGAGTGCCTTCATCGTCGTAGAAATAGCTGCCACGGTGTCCCTCTGGCGCTGCACCGTCGAAAATTTGCAAGTTTTTGGGGCCGAATTGGCGACCGAGGGTCATAATTTCCAAAATGTCGGGATTTTCGTAGGCCATGTCGGCTTCGGAAAGATGCCCGAAGGCTTCGTGGACGAACAATCCGGTCAAAATTGGGTCGATGACGACGGTGTAGGTGTTGCCTTGGACAGGTGGTAAGGCTAGGGAATCTACAGCGCGCTGGGCGGCGCTGCGAACTTGAACATCGAGATCGGTTAAGTCTTCGTAAGCTTTGCGGGAACCAGTGGTTTCGCGGCCGGTTTGTACGGTTTCCCCGCTGCGGGCTGTGGCGGCAAAGCGCATTTCCATGTCTGCCCAACCTTGTTCGAGCATGGTGCCTTCGGAGGTGGCGAGGATCATCCGCTGGGTGCTGTCGCCGTAGCGCACGGAGATTGTGGCGATGCGGGGGTCAATGCTGCGGAGAATCGCCGCGTAGCGATCGCACAATTGCTTTTTGTCAATTAGGGGAACCAGACGGGGGTCTGTTCCTGTCAGCGGCAGCAAGCAAATGTCTTGTACTGGCGTAACTGGCGCCAGGATCGTTTCTTCTTCGCCGATCAGTTTTGCCGCGGCGATAGCTTCTTCGATTCTTTCGGCGAGGGTGGAAAGTCGGTTAAAACTGGCAAAGCCCCAACCGCCTTTGTGGCAAGCTCTGACTTGGCCGCCAATTGAGACTCCTTCGCTGAGGGTTTCAATTTTTTCCCCCCGCAGCAGTATGTCGGTGCCTTCGGCTTCTTCCAGTCGAATTGCCAGATAATCGACTTGGTGGCGGTAGCGTGCCATTAAGTCGGACAGCAGATTTTTCGAGTCGGCGATCGAGGTGGGCATAAGGAAAGCACGGTGTTTAACTTACTTCATTTTGCACTTTTGTCAGGGCAATCGTACAAAATACCGCCGCAAGCGCGGAGATTGCGACTTATTGGTACGGTTCTGCCAATATCGTTAGTTGACAAATGTGGATATCCTGTGGGTTAGGAGGAAGGCGCAAGAAATTATGCGGGATTTTTCGATCGTGCTGGTGCTTGACTCCTAACTCCTGAACTTTCCTATACATAAATACTTCACCCTTCATGCCTCCGAAGGTGGGTTTATAACTGTGAATACTTACTTTTTACCGACAATAAGCGAAATTTTAGCCTCCGAAGGCCAAGAAAATGACCTCAGTCTCTTTGATGCTAAGTTGGCGGGAGAAAACAACCGCCATCGGTGTCCTGCAAGCCGTGGGGCTTCTCGGCTGAAAGCTGAACAGGAATGGTACGGGGCGATCGCAGCTTTGAACCAAATGCTCGATCGGCAAAAAGCAGGACAAGAAACAAATGTCGATCGAGCAAATGGTCTATCGACAATCCCCCATTCCTGTCAAGGATTGGTGTTGTCGGGTCCGTCTTCGGTTTTGACTGACCCCGCTTTGGCCAACGGCTTTGCCAATTGGATTTTTACCAGTATTCCCGACAACGATGCAGCTTTGTGGTCTTTTCGGGCTAGACAAACTTTAGCTTTAATGCCGGCGGCTGATGTGCAAACATCAGTGCCTGCAGCGGCCCCGGCTTTGGCTTTGGCAAGTGGCGATCCCTTAGCCAACGAGCAGTTTTGTTTGGTTTTAACTGCTAGTTTTAGCCTGGTGATGGTTTTGGGTGAAAATTCTGCAGGAATTCCGGCTTTTCTATTTTCTTTCGATCCGCAAGTAGTCGCCAAAGCTTGGGAGGTTTTGCGGCGCAGGGTGACTGAAAGCGAATGTTTGCTTGCTAATTCTGACGGTAGCTTCAATTTACCAGTTAGCCAATTAACTAATAATTCTACTAAATTAGACGCGCTGTTCCAGCAGTTTTTGCCTGTGGAGCCAAATTATCAAACAGTGATGCAGTTCAGCCGCTTGCTGTTGCATAATTTGCCGGTTGGGAAAGATGAAGCAGGCAGGATAAAGGATGAAAGAATCGATGATTGTTTGAACCCGAGGCATAAAAAGTTATCGGCTACAGATATTAACTGCAAATCTCCAATTCCTCTCGCTACTAAAGAGGTGGAATTGCTACAGGCGATCGCCCACGAAGTCCGCACTCCTTTGGCTACTATCCGCACGCTGACTCGATTGCTGCTGAAACGTCCCAAACTAGATCCGGTGGTGGTCAAGCGTTTGGAAATGATTGATGCTGAGTGTACCGCTCAGATCGATCGCTTCGGTTTAATTTTCCGTGCCGTCGAATTGGAAATGTCGCAAGCTAAAAATTCGGGCGTGCAGCTAACAGCAATGTCCCTCGGTGAAGTGCTACAAAATAGCATTCCCCGCTGGCAAAAACAGGCCGCTGTGCGAAACCACACTTTGGAAGTTATTGTACCGAAAAAGTTGCCTGCGGTAGTCAGCGATCCGACGATGTTGGATCAGGTTTTAACTAATTTGATTGAGAATTTTACTCGAACTTTGCCCTCCGGTAGTCGCATTCAGGTGGAGGTGACATTGGCGGGCGATCAGTTAAAGTTGCAGTTGGAATCGGAACACTTACCTGAAGGTAATGTCGCATCGACTTTTGCAGCTAAGGCGAATGCTCCTTTGCGCTCGATCGGGCCTTTGTTGATGGTGCAGCCGGAGACGGGAAGTTTGAGTTTAAATTTGAGTGTGACTAAGAATTTATTTCGGGCTGCTGGGGGGAAGTTGGTAATTCGCCAGCGACCCCAAAAGGGCGAGGTGATGACGGTGTTTTTGCCGCTGCAATAGTGATTAGTGATTAGTCATTAGTCATTAGTTTTAATCTATTAAAATTTCAATGACAAACTCTGTTCCTTCTCCGGGCGTAGAAAAACAACTCAGCTTTCCGCCGTGTTTTTCTTCTACAATTTGACGCGCTATCGCCAGTCCTAACCCAGTTCCTTTGCCCACATCTTTAGTGGTAAATAGATGGTCGAAGATACGATTTTTCACCTCTTCTGACATTCCTTTTCCGTTATCGGCGATGGAAATTTTTACTTTTTCATTTTCTACTTTTGTCCGAATAGTGATGTGATTGGGCTGGGCTTGAATTTCGGCAAAACTCCGTCCTTGATTTGATTCTTCTAAGGCATCGATCGCATTTGCTAACAAATTCATAAAGACCTGGTTTAATTGTCCCAAATAACATTTTACTTTGGGAATTTTACCGTACTCTTTAATGATTTTAATTTCAGGATGCTTGTCGTTCGCTTTCAGGCGATGGCGTAATATCATCAAAGTGCTATTGAGGCCTTCGTGGATATTAGCCTCAACTTTATGGGCCGTATCGGCGCGAGAGAAAGTGCGGAGGGAGGTGCTGATGTTTTTGATGCGCTCGCATCCTATTTTCATGGAACTCAACATTTTGGGTAAATCTTCTACTAGATAATCTAAATCTATTTCCTCTGCTTTCTTAATCAATTCTGCTTCGGATGGAGGAAACTTTTCTTGATAGAGTCGTAAATAATCAATTAAGTCTTGGACTCCAGCATGAGCTTCATTAATGTTCCCGGCAATGAAACCAACGGGGTTGTTGATTTCATGGGCAACCCCTGCCACTAGATTGCCTAATGCTGACATCTTTTCACTTTGGATCATTTGCATCTGAGTTTGCTGAAGTTCATTCAAAGTCTGCTGCACTTGGTGATAGAGACGGGCATTCTCCAGAGCGATCGCCGCTTGACTAGAGAGAAAATTCAGCACTAGGAGGCGCTCGCGACTAAACACCCCACTGGTTATCCGATTTTCTAGATACAAAATGCCGACCAGATTCCCCTGATTTAGAATTGGCAAACCCAGCAAACTCTCTGGTTGGTGGTGCTCTAAATAATCGTCAATCACAGGCAAATCTGTTTTGGCGTGATCGATGACAACTGCTGCTAGGGTGTTTTTGACATACTGAATTAATTTAACAGGAACGGTGGGATTATCCTCTAGGGGTTCCGTTTGCAGGCTAATGTTTTCCCACGTAGCGATCGCCCGCACTTGCCATTGTTGATCTTGGCAGAGCATCAGTGCACAGCGATCGGCTCCCGAGTTTTGTAACATGGTTTGGGTCACAATTTGCAGCAACTCATCCAGGTCGATCGTGCTGGAGATCATTTGGGAGATTTCCAGCAGGGTCGTAAAATCTAGAGCATGGTTGATCGAGGTGCTTGAGGTAGTGTTATGGGTGCTCGAATGAATAGAGTAGGTGGGATTGGTGAGGGTGGATAGGGTTTCTAAAATAGTGAAGGGTTGGCCGGACTGTTGTAAGATGGGGCGCAGCAGATCGGGATAACGTTTTTCTAAGTCATCGGTTTTGGCTTTTGCTCCCCAGCGGGCGTAACAATAGTAGGCTTCCTGCATATAGCCTGCAGCGACTTTTTCTTTGCCCCAGCCGAGGTAAAATTTAGCTGCGAGTTCGTGGGCCAGGGCTTCTTCGTGGAGGAATTGGTTTTCTTTAGCGAGTTGAATGGCGCGATCGTACAACTCAGCAGCCTGCCATTTTTGTTCAGCAACACGAGCCATCTCCGCCTCTAAAAGCAGAAATTTGGACAGACAGTTTTCAGGACAGTTGTCTGCCCAGATTTGAAGTTGTTCCCGATTATTCTGAACAACTTCTTGGTAATCTTGTGGTTGTTTTTCCGGTGTTCCCCCATAAAGTTGCAATACACTCAAAGACTGATAAAAACAATGCATAACACGTTGAAATTGTCCATAAAGTGTATTAGAAAACTCGGCAGCACCTACTAACATTTCATAAGCTTTAGCATACTCACCATAGGTAAAGAACAAAAATGCTTTAGCAAAATAGTATGTACTACTGCCATAGCCATAGCCAATTTCATTGAATGTTGCTAGCGCCGACTCTTCATCAAATGTTTCAGAGCTAAGGCTATACTTCCCTATGGTTAGCCCTTGCAAATTCTCTAGGAGCTTGCACTGAAGAATTAGGGCAAATGCGGTCGTAATCTCAGTCCGTTCCGCAAAGCTGATGTACTTTTCATGTCGAGCCAGCAAACTGTGAATATCGCTTGATACGATCGCCTGCTGCCAGAAACTGAACAGAGCACTGTGATGACACCAAGAAAAATCCCCTACCTCCAGTGCCCCCTGATAAGCAGCTTGTTGCAGAACAAGATTGGAACTGACGTGCTTGCGCCAATGGTTGATAAAGTTGCCGAACGACATATAAATTTTGCCATTCAGGGTGGTGTTATTAAATTTTTCATTCACCTTTAACCCTAAAAGTCCAAACTCATAGCCCAATTCATAGTCTTGAAAGCCTTGGCAGAGAATTGTTCCATACCAAACATAAACAAAACCCGCCACATTTGTATTCCCGTATTGCAAACAGAGATTGGTCATGTGTAAAACAACCAATACTAACAACTCCTGATTAGTTAGGTAAGTGGGCGGTACCATGTTCATTAGCAGTTTGATCAGCATCTGGCGTTCTTCATCGACAATGAGGGGTGCGTCGATTAGCCCTGCAACTGGGCGCTGATTTAAT
The DNA here is from genome assembly GCF_036701385.1 of Microcoleus sp. Pol12B4. Classification (NCBI taxonomy): domain Bacteria; kingdom Bacillati; phylum Cyanobacteriota; class Cyanophyceae; order Oscillatoriales; family Microcoleaceae; genus Microcoleus; species Microcoleus sp. Pol12B4. Next base: position 35,463 of record NZ_JAUBQR010000015.1, read on the forward strand.
GTTTTTTTAACTTCCAGAGCCATCGCTTCTAACTCTGCTTCATTTGGCATAATCGCCAGTTCTAAGCCTAACAGTTTCAGCCCTTCGATTCCTAATTGAATCGCCTTTTGATACAGAGCCTTATTTTGATAATGAGTTAGCTGAATCGCAATAATTTTTGCTCGATCGAGGCTAGAATTAGCATAAATAAATACGATTTTTATTAATTTTTCAGCCTCCTCAAAATTACCTGCTAAAAACTCAGCCTCAAGGCTTTCTAAATACACAGTAAAGGTTAATTTATAGGCGGATTCCCATTTATTGCTGGGTAGGAAATTTAAACCGAAAGCGAGATATTTTGTCGCCGATTCATAAGCGGTTGAGAGTTTGGCTCTCTGCCCTGCAAAGAGGCTAATCTTAGCAAGCTTTGTTCGTTCTTCTTGCTGAGTTATTAGATCAGATCCAATGATAAAATGATTAATAATATCGAACACTTCTTCTCCTCTTTCAACCTCAGAGAAATTCGGAAGAAGTAACTGTCCAATTTTAAGATGGGTGGCTTGCTTTTGGTCATCAGGAATTAATGAATAAGCAGCTTGCTGGACCCGATCGTGTAGAAACTTGTAGTGAGGTAATTGAGCGGCTGTATTTGGCAAACTTGGGGTGTTTTTTGCCTCTTCTTTCCCTATATAAAACTTGTAAATTTCACTGGTTGGTAAGATGAATTCTTCTTGCAATGATTTCCATAAATCGGCAGCAGTTTCTTCCGGCGACTTCTCGCTTACTACCGCCAATGTATTCAAATCAAAGTGCGCTCCTATGCACGCAGCCAACTTCAGCACATCCTGAGTTTCTCGCGGCAACTTCTGCAATTGCACCGCCATAAATTCCACTACATCATCGGTGATAGTTAGGGCTTTGACTTTGGCAATATCGCACTGCCAGCCCCCTGTTACTCCCCTTTGTCCTCTCCTGATAAGCGGGGATGAAAGGGGGGTGGGGTCAAACGCAATCAGCCCATCTTCCTGTAGCGCCTTGAGAAATTGCGTGGCAAAAAATGGATTGCCTTTAGTTTTTTGATAAACTAACTCAGTTAATGGCTGAGCAAGAATGCGATCGCACGAGAGCGTATCTGCTATCAAATAGTTAAGATCGACTTGGCTTAGAGGTTCCAAGGTAATAGTATTTACCCTTACTTGAGATTTTTCCATCTCTGCTACTGCCAACATAAATGGATGAGCCGGGGATACTTCGTTATCTCGATATGCCCCAATTACCAGCAAATTCTGACTATCTTTTTCACTCATCAACACTTGCAAAAGCTTCAGGGATGCTGAATCTGACCATTGCAAATCATCCAAAAAAATCACTAAGGGATGTTCTTGGGTGGCAAAAATAGAGATGAATTTTTGAAATAGTAAATTAAAACGATTTTCTGCGGCACTTCCCGAAAGTTCAGAGACAGGCTGTTGTTTGCCAATAATTCGCTCCAACTCAGGAATTACTTCTACAATAACTTGACCATTTTCGCCAAGAGCCTTGATAATTTTTATTTGCCATTGTTCCAGTCCAGCGTCGCTTTCTGAGAGTAATTGATCCATTAAATCTCGGAAGGCTTGCACAAAAGCACTAAATGGAATGTTGCGTTGAAATTGATCGTATTTGCCTTTGATAAAATAACCGCGCTGGCGAACTATGGGTTTGTGAATTTCATTGACTACAGCGGTTTTCCCAATGCCGGAAAATCCGGCAACTAGCATAATTTCGCTGCAGGATAAATTCGAGTCACCCCCGTCCCCCTTAATCAACGGAAGGTCTTCTTTTACATCGTTTCTATCGGTTCTAGTCTCTTCTGGGGAAGGAGATTTAGAGGGATTTGCTACTCGCTCAAATGCTGCTAATAATGCAGCGACTTCGGTTGCTCGGCCGTAGAGTTTTTCGGGTATGATAAAGCGATCGCAAAAATCTCGCCTCCCAATGACAAAACTCTCTATTTTACCTGTTTCATTGAGTTGTTGCAAACAGTTTTCTAAATCTGCTTTCAGCCCTAATGCACTCTGATAGCGAGCTTCGGCATTTTTGGCCATCAATTTTCTGACAATTTCCGAGAGGACAAAGGGAATTTCGGGATTAATTTCATGTACAGATGGCGGGTGCTGGGCAATATGACAGTGGATAAATTCCATTGGATCGCTCGATTGAAATGGCAATTTTCCTGTCAGCAATTCGTAAAAGGTTACACCTAATGAATAAAAATCTGTGCGGTAGTCAATGCCGCGATTCATTCTTCCTGTTTGTTCGGGAGATATATAGCTGAGTGTTCCTTCGATTACGTTGGGACTCATCACTATTTGAGTTTCTCGCGGCAGCAAAGATGCAATACTAAAGTCAATGAGTTTGACTTGTTTAGTATCAGAATTTATTAAAATATTGGCGGGCTTAATGTCTTTGTGAATGATGCGGTTGTGGCAAAGTATATCTAATGTATTGCTCAGGTCGATCGCAATTTGGAAAAAATCAACCAGAGATGGCACGGTTTTTCCTTTCCCCGTCCATTCCTTCAGAGAAATTCCCCCGAAGTCTTCCACAATCAGGGCATAGCCGTTGCGGTAGGGTTCCAAGCTGTAGGTTTGAATGATTCCGGGCAAATTCAGGTTTTTGGCGATCGAGTATTGATTGCGAAAATGCAAGAGCTCGCTGAAGCTGGGATACTCGTTTCGCAAGACTTTGATGGCGACAGGTTTTTGGTCGCAGAGGCGAGTTCCTCGATAAACTATGGTGCGAGTGCCTAAGTAAATTCGAGCTAGAATTTGATAGCCAGTTAGTTCTATCATAGGAATAATTATTTTTTTGTGAAGATATTTTTTCTTACTATTATAATCTCGTGCAAATCAGATTTTACCCAGGTATCAATACTGAAAACTACAACAAATTTCACAGCCCACGGACAGCTAACCGTTAACAGTTAACCGAATTCAGTTAACCGTTAACAGTTAACCAAATTCACTTAACCGAATTGATTCTGGCTTTCAAGGCATCTCGCGCTTGTTCTCGATCGTCAAAATGGACTTTTTCGGTACCCAAAATCTGATAATCTTCGTGTCCCTTACCTGCAATCAGCACGCCATCACCCGGTTTAGCCTCCATAATAGCAGTACGAATTGCTGCGGCTCGATCGCACATCACGATCGGCTTTACTGCGGCGGGAATTCCTGCTAAAACATCCTCCAAAATGCGATCGGGATTTTCAGTACGCGGATTGTCGGAAGTAACAACAGCTAAATCGGCTAATTCTGCCACGATTTTACCCATGATGGGCCGCTTAGTGCGATCGCGATCGCCGCCGCAGCCAAACACGCAAATCATCTGACCCGGAATAAACGGCCGCGACGCCTTCAACAAGTTCTCCAAACTGTCGGGAGTGTGGGCATAATCGACAATAACGCTAATATCTTGGTCGGGACTAATTTGCACCCGTTCCATCCGTCCCGGAACTCCCGAAAACTGAGATAATTTCTCCACAATGGCGGACAAATCTAAACCCAATTCTAAAACAGCGCCGACCGCCGCCAACATATTTGATAAATTGAACTGACCGACTAAAGGCAAAGAAAAAGCAGTTTCGCCCTTGGGAGTGTGCAGCATTCCCTTAACTCCGTTGGGCTGATATTGCAAATCAAAAGCATACAAATCTGCAGTTTGCAGAACAGTGCTGTAACTCCAAACACGGTCGGACTTTAAACTTTCAACTATCCGCTGTCCGTAGGGGTCGTCAATATTAATTACAGCGCGATTTGCAAGGTAATCCGAACCAAATAACAGGGATTTAGCCTCAAAATAATCTTCCATATCACGGTGATAGTCTAGATGATCTTGAGTCAAGTTTGTAAAGACAGCAACTTCAAAGCTACACCCCAAAACTCGCTGCTGCGCTAAAGCATGGGAACTGACTTCCATCACGCCGTGTTTGCATCCGGCTGCTACAGCTTCTGCTAATTGTTTTTGCAGGTCAACTGCAAAAGGTGTGGTGTAAAGTGCAGTTTGTTGGAAGCCCGGCCAGCGAGTATAAAGCGTACCGAAAATCGCCGTCGGCAACTGCATTTGATTGAGCAAAAATTCGATTAAATGAGTTGTTGTAGTTTTGCCGTTAGTCCCGGTAACCCCGACAAGTTTTAATTTGCTAGCTGGATTGCCGTAAAAAGCAGTTGCTATTTGACCGCAAACTTGAGCCATATCGGCTGCTGCGATGACGCAGGGAACCTCTTCTAGCGCCTTGCTAAGGGGGGGTTGGGCGGGTGTTTTCTCGGCTGCTTGGGTGGAAATTATGGCGGCAAGTGCACCAGATTCGATCGCACTTTGCCAAAAATCTCCCCCATCAACCCGAGTTCCCGGCATTCCCAAAAATAAATCTCCCGCCTGACAAGCGTGGGAATTAGTGGATAAACCCTTGACTTCGGCATCGAGGGCGGGATGTTTGGCATCAAAGGAAATGCTGGGAACTGCTGCTAATAATTCTCTCAATTTCATCTGAAAAACTCCTCGCTTGAATGTCTTGAATATGACTGGCAGAACACATTGTTTGAGCCACTCTCTACAGGTTTTTGCTGTGCGCCCTGCATACCCTACGGGTTTTGCTGTGCGCCCTGCATACCCTACAGGTCTAAAATAAGGTGCGCTAGGCGCACCCTGATGCCCGAATTAATACCTGAGTTTTTACGTAAATCGTTTTATTGTGACGGATCGATTTGCAAATATTTCTGTAACATTTGCTCCAATTGGGCGACACTACAGCGGGGAGAAGGACGGGGTAACAGTTCTTCAGCAGAGAATGCAGCCTCGCCAGTAGAATTTTTTGGCTGAGGCTGCACTTTAAACAAAACTGGAACTTCGTACTGATAAGCTTGAAACCAGTCCTCGCGTTCAGTAATATCTCTGACTTCGAGTTGAAACTTGACGCTTTCAATCTGTTCTAGTTTTTCTTGCAACCCTTCGCACAAGTGGCATCCGGGTTTGCTGTACAAAATCAATCGCATCATAACAGTAAGATTAAACTCAATCTTAAATTCTCAAACCTGCGATCGCAAGTTGGCGAACCAAACGCGAGTAAGACGCAACTCATGGCTTTATTGGTCGCAATGCGCGATCGAAGTTATCTTAGCATTGGCAGCGAACAGATTACCGCGCTTGACAATCAAAACACTACAACCCCATCCCTCTTTTTCTTCTCTTCCTCTGTGCCCTCTGCGCCTCTGCGGTAAAAAAATAAATCTAGTTCACAAATGAAAGAATTAAATTTATTCACACCACCTAATTGTCAAATTAAACTTGACTAATAAATCAATATTTAGTAGAGTATATAAATAGCCCTACATAAAGGAGGCAGTATGGACTGCACCGAATACGCAAAAGCCAAGCGAAAAGCAGCTAAAAAAATTAGCGCCGACATTCGAGAACGCTGGAACAATCGCATCGTGACGCGAGGATTGCATTTGATGGGAGAAGCGGGGGCAGTGCAGTATTTGGCTGATTACGGGCGCGGAATTGGTACGGCAAAAGTTATTGGTTTTGCACTGTGTGCCGAGTCGGAAGGATACCCGGAAATGGCGATCGGCTTTTGGAAAAGAGCCTTTGAATTGGAAACCGGAGAAAAGGCGATCGCCCTCAATACTCGAAACAATTCTACCGCCGATATCGAGCCTGCTAAACAATCAACTTCTGACCCAAAAATAGAAACTGTCTACCATCCGATTATTCCCGAATTGCCGGCGCACTTGCAGCCGGGAAGAATTGTAACCATGCAGCCAGTTGACGCACCCAGTGAACGTTCTTATTACATAGAAAACCCCGATTATTGGGGGCAGCCCAAGCGCGACGGCAATCGAGTTGTTGTCATTGCGACGCCAGATAAAGTATACTACCAATCGCGATCGACTAACCTGCGGCAACAAGCATCGATTGAGATCGATCGCATATTAATCGACACAGCCGCTAAAATTGGCACCTTTGTTTTAGACGGCGAACTGTATTACAAAAGCTGTACGGGCAGCGAACACCGCACCGGGGCGCAAGCTGCTACAGTTAATATTGAAAGCGGTTTTCCGACTACTCAGCCTAACGCAATTTATGCTATTTTTAAAAGTTTGTTTTTCAAAGGCAATGATTTAACTACCGTGGCAGAATCCGAACGAATTGCAGCGGGAGTTGAAGTTGGCGAAATGCTGGCGATTTTATCCCCAGCCTTTGAAGTTGTACCGACATTTCGCACCACCCCCGAAAAACTCGTCCTGGCAAATCAGCAGGAATCTGAAAATAAAGAAGGCGAAGTTTGGGTATTGCACAACTGCCAGTATGTCGGCGGCAAAGATGTTAAAAAATATCCGATGGTGAGAACTAAATACTATCAAGAACACGATTTGTTTATTGTGGGTTTGACGGCGACAAAAGTTGCGGGGCGGCCGTTTAGCGCCCTCAAAGTAGCGCAAGAAATTGATGGCAAATTAGTCCCAGTAGGAACCGTGGGAACCGGATTTAGCGGGGAGGAAATGCAGGAAATTGCCCGACTCTACGAGGCTAACCCCAAAAGTGTCAAAATTAAAGTGCGATCGCAGGGTTTGACAGAAAGTGGCAAACTGTGGCACGCCCGATTTTTGGAGTTTTGTTAAATCGGTAGGGAAACTGCACTGCCGTTTCCTTCCCCAAATATGCGAGTTTTAACACATAGGATCGGATTAAATCAGCGGAGTAAAAATCAATGGTTATCAGCAAAAACAATTTCTATATTTCTCCAGAAGAGTACCTAGAAGGCGAACGAGTAAGCCCCATCAAACACGAATACAGACGCGGACACGTTTATGCAATGACGGGGGCAAAAAAACCTCATATTATTATTGGCAGTAATTTAGTTCGGCTGCTGGAAAATCATCTTTTGAATACGCCATGCTTAGTTTTATCATCAGATATAAAAGTCCGACTGGAAGAGGCAAATTGCTATTACTATCCTGATGTAGCGGTGACTTGCGACGAAAGGGATACCTTAACTACTGAAGATTTCATTTTATATCCATCTTTAGTAGTTGAGGTATTGTCGCCCTCCACAGCAGCTTTCGACAGAGGCGATAAATTTGCTGATTATCAAACTTCTCCGTTTTTGCAAGAATACGTACTCATCACTCAATCTGAGATTAAAATTGAGTGTTTTCGACTCAATACTGAGGGAAATTGGGTTTCTCAGATTTACCGACAAGCAGATGAGTTAGAGTTAATGAGTAGAGATTTTCGCTGCCCGATCGCACAAGTTTATCAAAAAGTCTCCGGCATGGTCTTGTGATGTATAAAACACAATTTTTAGTAGTAATCTCCTCTCGTCTGTACTTTGACAAAAACCTTAAACCTAGTTCTTAGTAAAGACTTTAGTTTTTCTGCCGAAGCTAAAGGAGGGCTGAAGTCCCCACTACTAACCCAAAAGATAATTTACTAGGCAGACAGGCAACAAATTGAAGCAAAAGGATAAGAAATAAGTTCGCCATGTCGTACTCCTACTCGATGCAGGGTTTATCAGTAAGCCCTATTGACCTGACTGGGTTGTACCCCAACATTCGGTAATAGAACCCCTGCTGGGTAAGGAGTTCCGCGTGAGTGCCAGACTCCTTAATCTCGCCCTCTTGCATCACAAAAATCAGATCGCAGTCTACAGCAGTTTCGAGTCGGTGCGTGACCAAGATAATGGTTCTTTTGCGACGTAGACGTTGCAGAGTCTCTAGTACCCACTGCTCGTGCTTCAAGTCCAGCGCATTCGTGGGTTCGTCGAGGATGAGTATGGGAGCCTTAGTGACGAGTGCCCGCGCGATAGCTAGGCGCTGTCGCTGTCCGCCGGAAAGGTTTTGACCGCCCTCAGCGATTAAAGTATCATACTGCTCCGGCAATGTTTCGATGAACTCGGCTGCCCCAGATTCGATCGCCGCTTCCCGAATATCGGAGAGCAGAGCGTCCGGGCGGCCGTAGGCGATATTCTCTGCGATCGTTCCGGGGAAAAGCGGGCTGCCTTGCGAGACGAGCGCCATGTGTTTGCGGACATCGGCAATCTTAAGGGTGCGGAGGTCAAAGCCGTCGAGAAGGACGCTGCCCGATGTCGGGTCATAGAAGCGCGGCAAAAGATTGAGCAGCGTACTCTTTCCCGTTCCGCTAGGACCCAAAAACGCCACCATCTGACCAGGCTCGATACTAGCGCTGATGTTCCGTAAAACTGGTTGCCCAGCGTTGTACTCGAAGCTCACGTCGGCAAGTGCTAGTGTGCGGGGATAAACGGGAAGCGAGCGCGCATCAGGCTCATCTTTTATGGCAGGTGGCTCGTCAATGACCGCAAAGACGCGATCGCATGAAGCTACAAAAGTCTGGATCTTGGTCGTGAATCCCAACACCCAACCTATCGGGTCCCAGAACTGCCCCAAATACGCCATGAATACGAGCAAATCGCCGATGCTCACGCCGTTTGGCACCGGACGCAAGAACTGGTCGCGATAAACTAGGTATCCGCCGTAGCCTAAGATTACCCCGCTTCCCAGGGCGAAGACTACCTGAACCGCTAGCGGATAGAGGTTCTCTTGCCAATTGAGTCGCATGGAGGCCTTGACGCTGCGTTCGACCACCTGCCCGAAGCGCCGTGACTCCGTTGCCTCTCGACCGAAAGATTGGATTAGCCCGATCAACTCTATAGCTTGCTGCATGGTTGATGTCATCACCGCATCCGTCTGCTTTGATTCGAGGGCTCGACTTCTAATCCTTCCCTCGAAGTACCAATTCGCCAGTATTAGAAGCGGAGTGAACGAAAGCGCAAACACGGTGAGAAGGACGTGGCGCGACAGCATGATCCAGATCATCGCCGTCAGCGTCACCGATGCGGCGGTGGAGCCGATGAGCGTATCGATCACCCCCCAGGGTCCGAGGCTGTCGTAGCTCAACCGATAGATTGCGTCACCCTGCGATCGGGAGCCGTGCCAGCCGAGACTAAGCGCCTGCATTTTGTCGTAGAGTTCGGTGCGAACCCGCAAGGTTCCGTTGTATTGGATGCGGTAGTTCAACATCCTACGAAGCATCGAGACGGTATCGCTCAGGATTCTGATCATCATCGCGACGAACGCCATTCCGAAAATTCGGTTCAGCGTGCTTTCACCGAACGGAGCAAGAAACAGCGTATGAATCCAGTTGGATTTCGGAGTTGGTGACAAAACCGTATCGACTAGAATCGCTATGGGCCAAGCGTTGAGAAGGTTGAAAAGCACCGATGCTCCGATCAAAAGCAAGAGCGTAACGATCAGCCATAAGTCTTTGCGGAAGTAGGAAATGGAGCGCAGGACGATCCGCACCAACCAATGTTGGTTAATTAACGGCATCACCATTTTTGGTGAATTCTTCTGGCTCTTCAAACGTGCTTTGAATGGAAAATTCATGGATGTGCTGAATGCCTATAAGTAAGACAATGCACCAATTAGGAAGTTTCACCCCAGTCAGAGAAGCCAGAAATTAACTTTGGGTTTTAACCTTTGTTGTCAAGCAGGGCAGATGGAATGTGAGATTATTCGACTCGTGCAAGATTTAAATAGAATTTCGTTGTTTAAGGGTAGCTAGATAGAAAGCGAGAGCGCGCGTGCTTCCTGGTGTGATGCGTCAGCGTTGCTTTCCCGAAAACGGTTGCCAAGTTGAGAAAATCTCAACTGTTCTAGCAGAACTTCCCCCCTGTGGTCGATCGCATCCAAGCAAAAACCCCATCAGTCAGGCAATAGGGCTAACGCCCTCGCCCAATAGATAACTACAATATTAGGAAACCTTCAGTAAATCCAAAGTTCTCTAAGTTGCAAAGTAGCTGGCATTGTCAGCTTGTCGAAACTAACTGAAACCAGGCGCAATTTAGGCTACACTCGATTTTTAGCGATTGTCGATTAATTTGTTATTAACGTCTAAAAACTGGGAAATGGAAAACTCTCAAAAGTACATTTTGTTAAAGCTTTCCGTTTTGCGGGAGTGGATGACTGAACCGGAACAACCATCGACCCTGAATCAGAAGCATCCAACCACTCCTCATCCTCGAACAACGACGGACGGTAATCGTTGACACATATGCCTTTCTAAGTAATAAGCTAACACACATAAAAACAGGTGTGCAAGTACCACCGTTCGTTGTATAGTTCGCAACAATACCCACAGCATCACTCATAGGGGAAACACCACCCACACAACAAACACAGGAAACTATATTGCCAACTGCAACAGCACCGGGGCCGGAAGCATTAGCACCAGAACCAGTTTCCATTCAATCAAAGGAGCCTAGCCTGATGAGCAAGCTGCAAGCACCGGATAAAGAAGCGACAATTAGGTTTACGGTGGATATGTCCGTCGGGAGAGCACCGTAAACTGTCGATGTTGGCAGCCAGAAGGGGGCGCAAGAAAGTTGACCAGAGTGCGCGTGGGTAGTGCCAAAGATGTAAGGATAGAAAAGTAGAGTTTCTTGTTGGTGTTTTCTCATCATGCCTGCTTGCCCAACCTGTACGTCATGCCAAACGGTCAATCGATTTTAGATTTTAGATTTTAGATTTTAGATTGAAGCATTGAAGCATTGACTCCACGGATAAATTCAGGGGGCAAGTTTCATCGGATACAGGTTTTTTATTTCTGGACGGATGAATACGGGGGCTTGCATCCTGGATGCTTTCGGTCAAAAATGGTCGCATCCACAACGCTAAACAACGGTTTAAATGCCATGAATGTGGGCGACAGTTGGCCGGGAGCATCCGCAGAAAAAAGTAATTGATTCAGCTTGCGCGTGAACTGATTGATAGATTGTTGCTAAAACGGATTTCCCTAGCTGGAATTGCTCGTGCCACGCAGGTGTCTGAGCAGTGGTTGCTTTCGCTACGTCAATCAGAAATATGCCTTGGTGTCTGGCAAAGTTCAGGTGGTACAAAAAAAAGGGGAGACTAACGATGCAATATGACGAGTTGTGGTCGTTCGTGGACAACTTGGGCAATAAACAATGGGTGTGGATCGCCCTTAATGCAGACAAATAGTGAAATTGTGGGTGTCTACATTGGCGCACGTAACTTCGTCGCTGCTGGTGGGTTGTGGAATTCCTTACCCCCACTCTATCGCCAATGCGCCGTTGCCTACACCGATTTTTCGGCAACTTACGCCGCACGCAGTGCTGCCGGCAGCAAACGACATCGAGCAGTCGGCAAGGAAACGGACTCTCACCACTTACATTGAACGATTCAACAACACCCTTAGACAACGGGTGTCTCGGTTAGTGCAAAAAACCTTATCCTTTTCTCAGTCCTGGAAAAATCACATTGGTGCCATTTGGTATTTCATCCATCACTACAACCCATCATTACTTGTTTACCACTACCTAAAAAACAATGATTAAAATCTTACACCTTTCAGACATTCACATGGGCAGCGGCTTTTCCCACGGCCGGATTAATCCAGAAACCGGTTTAAATACGCGGCTGGAAGACTTCGCTGCGACGCTGAGCAAATGTATGGACAGAGCAATTTCTGAACCCGTAGATTTAGTCATATTCGGCGGCGATGCTTTCCCAGATTCAACGCCTCCACCGTTTGTCAAAGAGGCTTTTGCTCGCCAATTCAGCCGCTTGGTGGACGCGCAAATTCCGACTGTTTTGCTAGTAGGAAATCACGACCAACATTCTCAGGGACAAGGCGGCGCGAGTTTGGGGATATATCGGACTTTGGGAATACCTAAGTTTATTGTAGGCGATCGCCTGGACACTCACCTTATTCAAACCCGCAGCGGGCCCGTACAGGTGGTAACATTACCTTGGTTGACTCGATCGACCTTAATGACACGTTCCGAGACTGAAAGCCTGTCTATGGGCGATGTTAACCAATTATTAACCGAAAAACTGACGATCGCAATGGAAGGCGAAATTCGCCGCCTCAAGCCCGACATACCAACCGTACTTTTAGCGCACTTAATGGCAGATAAAGCAAGTCTGGGCGCAGAACGTTTTTTAGCAGTTGGCAAAGGTTTTAACATTCCCGTCTCCATGCTAACTCGTCCTTGTTTTGATTACGTTGCTCTCGGTCACGTTCACAAACACCAAAATCTCAATGCTTCCAACAATCCGCCCGTAATTTATCCCGGAAGTATCGAACGAGTTGATTTTAGCGAAGAGAAAGAAGATAAAGGTTTTGTGTTAGTTAATTTGGAACGGGGGAAAGCAGATTGGGAATTTTGCACTTTGCCCGTGCGGGTGTTTCAGACGATTAAAGTGAACGTTTCCGAATCGGAAAACCCGCAAGCAGAGTTAGTTAAAGCTATTGGCAAGAAGGAAATCCAAGATGCGGTTGTGAGATTAATTTACCAATTGCGATCCGAACAATTAGATTTAATCGACAACGCAGAATTGCACGCACTTCTGGGCGAAGCACACAGCTACACAATCCAACCGGAATTAGTCAGTCAGTTAGCAAGGCCGCGTTTACCCGAATTGAATGCTAATAATAGTATAGAACCATTAGAAGCTTTAAAAACTTATCTGGCAAGTCGCGAAGATTTGAAAGATGTTGCTGAGAGTATGTTAGAGGCGGCGCAGGGTTTGTTGGGCGATACCGAGGAAGTTTTGGTCGAATTTTAGGTCAACTGTCGCGCATCTAATTACAAGATGATTTTGCTGTCAAATATTGTAGGGTGGGCATCTTGCCCGCCCTAAATATACTATCTAACTCCCCAAAATCTCACCCACCGCCAACCGAGTTCCGTTCGCAAAATCCACCCCAGACTGCACCTTTTTCCCCGCCAACTGCACCTCCCGCAACAATAATAAACCATCACCAGTTTGGACGATCGCCCCCAAGCCCTTCACAACCTTAACAACTTCCCCATTTGCGCCCGATAACTGGGACAAAACAGGCCATTCGCGTTCCAAAACTCTCAAATCCGCTGGCATTTGCAGCCAATATTCCGGCCCGACGGGCACAGTACCTATCACTTTCAGAGAATTGCCACGAAAAGTCGTCGTGCAATCCGGGAAAAAGCCCCTAACTTGATTGTGAAGGTCGATCGCACTTTTCGACCAATCCACCACATAATCTGCACTTTTAATCATCGGTGCATAAGTCGCCTCAGCATCATCTTGAATAACAGCTTTAACTTCTCCATCCCTCAATCTCACCAAAGTTTCTATCAACAAATCCGCCCCAACTTCCGCCAACCTATCTGCCAAAGAATCAGCATTATCCAACAGTGAAATACCAGCAAAAGCCTTCAATAGCATCGCCCCAGTATCCATGCCAGCATCCATCAGCATAGTAGTAATTCCTGTTGTCTTTTCCCCGTCATAAAGACAGCGCTGAATCGGTGCCGCACCGCGATACTTCGGCAAAATTGAACCGTGAACGTTAACGCAAGCCAAATTAGGAATATCCAGTATTTCTTGAGAAAGAATTTGGCCATACGCCACAACCACAAAAAAATCAGCTTCTGCTTCCCGCAATTTGGCAATTGTTGCCGCATCCTTCTTAATTCGGCGTGGCTGCCAAACCGGGATACTATGATTTAAAGCCACATCTTTTACAGGTGAAGGCATCAATTGATTGCCCCTTCCCCGGCGTTTGTCCGGCTGAGTCACCACACCCACAACCTCAAATTCTGGATGACTTAGCAAACTGGATAAAGTAGGAACAGCAAAATCGGGAGTGCCAAAAAAGACAATTTTCATAGATTCTTAGTTATTAGTAAGTAGTCCTCAGTCATTACTGATTAGTTATCAAGTAGGTAATGGCAAAAACCAAAGTATATTGTAGAGACTCTTAAACACGTAGGAGCTATGACACAAGCTAGTTTATGAGTGTTTTTACCCACCGAGTTCATGTAAATTTTATTTTTCAGCTCGAATAATAGTAGTTTGCTCCTAGATTATACACTTCGAGAATAGTTCCGACTTGTGCGATCGGCAAAAAGGATTTCGATTGATACTCAGGTGCAGCCCGACTCCAAGGCTCCAAAGCAATGGGTTTGATAGACGCAACTACATTTGCATCCGTTCTTCCCAAGTTAACTATAACTGTTCTACACTAAGAATTATCATCTAATCTATCTTTGTCACTGCTAATCTCAATCTTATCATATCTCTCCAAACAACAAAAAACAGTCTAATCTCCTGCTTAAACTCAGCCGCAGCTTATTTGCCGACACCGCCGAATAAGAAAAGTTTATTCATGCAGTCACCAATCTCCAAGCTTTTAATCCTGCTATCTTGTGAGTGCAGCCAAAATCAACAGAAAACCCATTTACTGTCGAAATTCCCGTTTCTTTGTTACCGCAATTTATAGATAGATTAGCCTGAAAATCACAGTCGGGAAAACATTCCTTACATCAAGCAGGACATTACTACTGTCTCGACTTTTTCTCAATTTTCGCCGCCTCAAAATTGTTAACAATATCCCCGTCAATCAAACTAATCTTAGATATGTGGACCGCCCCCGAAGGAAAAAGGATATTTGCTTGGAAACCCTTAAAGCCAGAATTGCTTTTGTGCAACAAAGTCATAAGCAAACGCATGGGAATGCTGCTCTCGAATTTAAAACCCTGTTAAATTCAACCATCCGTCGCCAGGCGTTGCTGAGTCAAGGTATGATAAAGAGAGAGAGAAATGAATCAAAGTAACTAACCGCAAGTTAAAATCTATGGAATGTATTGAAGGTAAGTCAACTTACGTCAATAAAAATGGACATAAAAAAGGCAAACAGAAATATATTTGTGTCGATGGTGGTCGGCAATTCCTAGACTGCTATCAAACCCATCAAGGTTATGCTCCTGAAATCAAACAAGAATGCCTTAAAATGTATGTCAATGGTATGGAATTTCGAGCCATAGAGAGAATCAAAGGTGTTCATCCTACAACAATTATTAATTGGGTTAAGTAGGTGGGAGCATTACTGCCAACGGCTTACGACCCAGAGATAATTCCAGAGGTAGGAGAACTAGATGAATTAGAAATATTTATTGGCTCAAAAAAAACAAAATGTGGTTGTCCACAGCAGTAAACCACTTCA
>NZ_JAUBQR010000464.1:0-1164 GCF_036701385.1 Microcoleus sp. Pol12B4
AGGAGCGGAATGATGGGAAACTATCACGTTCCGTTTTGGAGAGCAGTGGAGGGGGCGACTCCTTCACTGACTTTAATTGTTGAATGTTTTGCCAAGTCAATCAAAATGTCGTAGCAGGGTGATGCTGTCTCCCCGCTGCCTTTAGTTTAAAAAGCGCGCCTGTAAGATCGTTTTACTAATGTATTTAGGATTACATAAATACATTAAAATACAGTAAAATAGCCAAACAAAGATCTACCTTTAGATAGGTATTTTAGGAAATGAGTTAAATAAAAAAATGTTATCTTAAATAATCAGAAAACCAGACAGAACTAGAGAAAAAATTAATGTAGCTAAATTAACTTTTTAGCGTTATAGTGATTTATAGATTACAAAAACTAGGTGACTCACTTGGCTGATATCGTTGATACCGCCGTTTCGGCTGGATCTTTTACAACCCTAGTTGCTGCTGTCAAAGCTGCTGGTTTAGTAGATACTCTTAAAGGCGCTGGCCCCTTCACAGTTTTTGCGCCTACTGACGAAGCTTTTGCTAAGCTTCCCGCAGGTACTGTAGAAGCACTGCTTAAGGACATTCCTAAGCTCACAAAAATCTTGACTTATCATGTCGTTTCTGGCAAAGTTATGGCCGCTGATGTGGTCAAGCTGAAATCTGCCAAGACAGTTGAAGGTTCAGAAGTGAAAATTGATGCTTCCAATGGCGTCAAAATCAATGATTCTACCGTTACAACAGCCGATGTGGCTGCTGATAATGGCGTCATCCACATTATTGATTCAGTCTTGCTTCCTGCGTAAGCACAGACTTAGATAGCGCAATACTATCTTGAGGGCGGTGGCTGTTGTTAGCCACCGCCCTGTTTTCGTTGATAGTTGAGATTTAAATATTTTACACGACTCGATAATTAAAACTCTCGCTTTTTTCTCCCTCTAGATAGAGGAAAACTGAAAATCAGGCTCATCTTCAATTACAGGAATGGCTGCCGGAAACCGATTCATAAAAGTAATTAATCGGTTGAAGCCCACAGAAAGCTCAGGAAGAAGAAATACTTTGAGCCAAAATTGCATTAGTTTAGAAGCCACTCTCCTCTTGTATAGTCATTTCAAATAAAAAAGAGACACTATTGAGCGCAGTAGGCACAGATGAGTTCATCTAAAGATGTGCCAGGA
>NZ_JAUBQR010000336.1:0-4467 GCF_036701385.1 Microcoleus sp. Pol12B4
AAGGCCCGATGTACCAGCCGGTTAGCAGTGATGTTTTAGCTGCGAGTGCGATCGGATAATCAGCAATAATAAGTAAAATTACGATTGCATAATTAGGGAAGAAGTCAAGTTAATTATTGTGAATTGAATACAGAAGATTGCAGAATTTATACAAATAATTAGCTCAACGTTGACATTTTTTCCATAATAAAGTATGTTTGAGCTAATTTATCGACTCCCAATTCCCCAGTCTCAGTTTAAGCCCATAAAATTTATGAAAGTTAGATCTGCACATTGCTAATGCTATCCATTAGTATTGTTCTTCTGCGGGAAACCAATTATAGTTATACTTTTTATAATTAGAATTGGTCGGGGTGGAAAATTGACCGAACATAAACTTCCGATAATTGTGAGTATGAACAAAAAAATAAAGATTGGGGTTGCTGAAGCTTTTGGTACTTTTGTGTTGGTATTAGGTGGATGTGGCAGTGCGGTTTTAGCTGGAGACAAAATAGGCTTTTTGGGAGTTTCGATCGCCTTTGGTCTATCCCTCTTAATCATGGCTTATACGATCGGGCCTATCTCTGGATGCCACATTAATCCGGCGGTAAGCATCGGTTTAGTAGTTGCCAAACTGATCGATGCTGTTTTGCTTCCTTATTATATAGGAGGTCAGATTGTAGGGGGAATTTTAGGCGGTCTTGTTTTGTACATGATAGCATCAGGAAAACCGGGTTTTGATGCGGCGGCTTCGGGATTTGCTTCTAACGGTTTTGGAGAACATTCTCCCACTGGTTACGGACTTTTGGCAGCAGCTTTGACGGAAATTGTACTGACTGCTTTTCTGTTATTTACAATCATGGGTACTACCCATCCCAATTATCCCGTCGGTTTGGGCGGAATTCCCATCGGCTTGATGCTGGTGTTGATTCACTTAGTCGGAATTCCCGTAACCAATACTTCGGTTAACCCAGCTAGAAGTATCGGTGTGGCACTTTTTCAAGGCGGATGGGCAATCCAACAGTTGTGGGCGTTTATTGTATTCCCAGTGATTGGTGGAATTATCGGCGTTTTGGCTTATAATTTCATTAAACCCACTGTGGAAGAAATTTGATCGAGAATCAAAAATAAACCGGGTTTATTGAATTTTTTAGGGTGGTAGAATTCATCCGGCAACTTAAGAAACCCGGTTTGTCGATCGCACAACTCGATCAAATTGCAAGTATTCGGTAAATAGGCGCCATGATTACGATCGTGATGGGAGTCTCCGGTTCAGGCAAAACTACAGTTGGCAAGTTGCTGGCGCAATCTCTCAATTGTGATTTCAGTGATGCCGACGATTTTCACCCATCAGCTAATATCGAGAAAATGAGTTGCGGCATTCCTTTAGAAGATGCGGATCGCCTTCCTTGGCTATTAGAATTGCAAGCTGCAATAGACTGGTGGCTTTGGGAAGATAGAAATGTGGTTTTGGCTTGTTCTGCTTTAAAAGCATCTTACCGCGAAATGCTCTGCCGCGACCCACAGCGGATGAAAATAGTTTATCTGAAATGTTCTTTTGAGGTATTGGCAGCCCGGTTAACAAGTCGCGAAAATCACTACATGAAAGCAGACTTGTTGTTAAGTCAGTTAAACACTCTCGAAGAACCAGAAGATGCAATTATCATAGATGCTTCGCAACCGCTAGAGGTAATCTTGCGCCAAATTAGACATCATCTCATGTGCGGTTAATGCCCCACAATAAAACCTCTAATACCAAATCTGGCTTAACTTAAATACCTCTTTATTTCTTAGTTTCTCTCAGCTAGGATGAGAGTTTGTATAGTACCGATTTCAATCGCCTAGTCCGATCGAGGTTTTTTAAGGCGGATTTAGTATAAGAGTTATTTTTTTTCGGATTAACCGGGTTTCTGAAGCACATTTAGCGCCCTCTCCGTTCCCCGGCTGATAAGTTCGGGATGCTAATTTTTGTACAAATACAAGAAAGCTTCTACTTCAGCGGCAGTTGGTTGAGATCTAATGGCCCCGGGTTTCATCGCTGTCATCGCACCTACCGCGCTGGCATAAGTTACAATTTTCTGGGCTATTTTGGGGTCGGCTAAGTTCTTGATTCCATGCTTGCACAATTGGCGTACAAAACCAGCCAGAAATGCGTCGCCGGCACCTGTTGTATCCTCAACATCTACTGTAAAGGCGGGGATTTTTCCTTCATTTTCCGAGATACAATAGGCGCAACCTTTCTCGCCCGCAGTCACCAAAACGCCTTCTACAGAATCGAGGCGGTAGGTAATAGCTCCTGCGTCGGTAGTTGCAAACAACCATTCAGCTTCTTCCTCAGATAACTTGACAAAATCAACTTTTTTTAAGATTTTTCTAATCTGCGCTTTTGCTTCGTCTGGATTTGGCCAAAACACTGGACGCCAATTGATGTCAAGTATAATTTTAACGTCGTACTGTTCTGCTAGTTCGAGCGATCGGGCGATCGCCTCTCGACTTTCAGAATAAGCTAATTCTAAAGTGCCTAGCACTAAAAATTCGGCATTTTCAAACAGCACCTCGGGTAGTTTTGCAGCGAGGAGACGGGTGTCGGCAAAATCGGCAGTATTGAATTCGCCAAAACCGGCAAAATTTCGATCGCCCGCTTGATTCCGCAAGACATAAACTTGCCGCGTCGGCGCACTCGGATGCCGCTGCACTCCAGTGATATTAACCCCTACTTCTTGTAATACCTGCACTAGGGAATTCCCCAATTCATCCCCACCTACAGCACCGATAAATCCCGCCGCCGTCCCCAATTTAACCAAAGCACAGGCAACATTAGCAGGAGCACCGCCGGGATATGCCGTCCAAGATTCTACCTCTTCGAGAGATACTCCTGGTTTGTCTGCTAAACAATCAAATAAAAGTTCACCCAGACACAGAACGCGAGGATAAGTCATAGGAATTTGAGATTTGAGATTTGAGATTTTAGACCAGCAGTAGACAGGTCAATAATGATTTTTAACCCATCCCAGAAAAATTGCCAGCTATTTTTTAATGGCTGCTCTTATAATATCAGACCTACTGATACTGGCAGTTACTCCCTTAAGACTGAAGTATAGTGCCGGCGTATCAGTTAGTTGTTGGGCACGCAAACATTTGCAGGTTGTGCACGAATGTCAGATAGGTGCAGGTAAAGGCAGAATCCGCCACTCGACGCACAAGCAGTTCAAGTGGCTGCGCGTCTTGCTGTGTCGGGGCTGGGTTTGCACTCCCGGCGATTCAGCAAGCGAGTTGGTGCTTCGGGTCCGAAAGAGTAGCACAACAAATTTAATTTTCTCTTCATACTTGAGCCCTCATCCTTTAGAATTGTAGATAGGTAAATATGCAGACATAGGAAAAATTTATGAGTGGGATTGTCTCTGGGACCCCTGTCACCCTGTCGGACAGAGAATTGCAAGTGGTAGAGTTAGTAGCGGCGGGATTGACTAATGAGAAAATCGCCGAAAAGTTAGAGATTAGCAAGCGTACAGTTGACAACCACATTAGCAATATCTTGAACAAGACGCGCGCTGACAATCGAGTTACGCTTGTACGCTGGGCGTTGCAGTGGGGAAAGGTATGTTTGGACAATATTAACTGCTGCCCTTTACCGCGGCCGATCGATAAAGAAGTATCTTAAGTAGGGATTTTGGTTGGGGACAGGCAAAGAAATGATGCAAACGGCACAAGAAAAACAACTCCGCTATCAAATTCAATGCCCTAGATTGCCGCTGACGGTGTATCGCGAAGTGGCGATTCATTTGCGTCAAGTTGATGGGGTGGAAACCGGTTTAATTCCGCAGCAGTCACAGCGGTTTGATTACTACGACAGCCAAGTTGGGGGTTTGTGGATACAGTATCCTGAAGGGTTCGATTTGGCAGGTCGCGAGCGGGTCGATCGCATTTTGGCCTATTATGGCGATCGTTACGGAGCTTGGGAATTATTAAGTCATTAGTTATTGGGAATTGTTAGGTGTTGACTGTTGACTGTTAACTGTTGACTGTTGACTAACAACTAATAACCGTGAACTAATAACTACGGATTAATGACGACGAACTAATGACTACTGACTACTGACTACTGACTAACAAAATGAGTGCAATTAAAACTTTACCGGGAACGCGGGATATTTTGCCCGCTGAAATTCAATATTGGCAAAATATAGAAGAAGTCGCTAGAACCATTTTAAAAAAAGCGGCTTATCGAGAAATTCGGACGCCAATTTTTGAACAGACATCTTTATTTGAACGCGGCATCGGCGAAGCTACCGATGTTGTGGGCAAAGAAATGTACACTTTTAAGGATAAGGGCGATCGATCGACTACTTTGCGTCCAGAAGGCACCGCCGGAGTAGTCCGAGCTTTTATTCAAAACAGTTTGTACGCGGCTGGTGACGTGCAGCGTCTGTGGTATGCGGGGCCGATGTTTCGCTACGAACGCGCGCAAGAAGGAAGACAGCGGCAGTT
>NZ_JAUBQR010000465.1:0-1161 GCF_036701385.1 Microcoleus sp. Pol12B4
CTTTAAGTCGGGGAGTTTTTCCATTCCTTTATCTAATGTCTATCTCCTCTTCTTGTCAAGGGGGTTGAGCAATTACCTAAATTTTACCTTGACAAAACTTACGTATGGGCAATCAAGAAACCGGGTCTTTTACCGAGATTAAGGGTTTGAATCAAATATAAGGGTAAAAAACCAGGTTTCTCAACACCCGTGCTTAAGTCCTAAAATTCTTCAATCCAAAATCTAAAATCTAAAATCTAAAATCTAAGATTGATCGACTGTTATGGCAAAAATACCGCTAGCTTGGGCACAGTTAACCCGCGAAAAAATGCGATTAGTAATCGCCCTAGCCGGCATTGGATTTGCCGACTTGCTAATGTTTATGCAGTTCGGATTTAGAGACGCGCTCTTTGAAAGCTCCATCACCTTTCACTCGAAGTTAAAAGGGGATATTTTTATCACCAGCACCCAGTCTACGGCTTTAATAGCCATGAAAAGTTTTCCCCAGCGTCGCTTGTATCAAGCCTTGAGCTTTAACGGCGTTACATCAATTAGTCCCGTATATTTAGGCTTTGGATTGTGGAAAAACCCCGACCCCAACCAGCGAAATACTCGGCAATTGATGATAATCGGTTTTGACCCCGCTCATCCCATCTTTGATATGCCTGAAATCCAAAATAATTTGGACAAAATCCAAATTTCGGATGTGGTTTTATTTGACCAAGCTTCCCGCCCGGAGTTTGGGCCGGTAGCAGAATATTTCAAACAGGGAAAAGTTGTTGAAACTGAAGTTGACAATCGCCGCGTTAGGGTAGATGGTTTATTTACTATAGGGGCCTCTTTCGGTGCCGACGGAAATCTTGTCACCAGCGATTTGAACTTTATGCGGATTTTTTCGACGCGGAGAACAAGAGGTTTAATCGATATAGGTATTGTTCACTTGGAGCCGGGAACAGATGTTAAGGCTGTTGTTGATAAAATGAGGGCAACTTTGCCGAATGATGTGAGAATTTCTTCTAAAGAAGAGTTTGTAGATTTTGAAAAAAAATATTGGCAGGAAAGTACCTCAATCGGATTTGTTTTCACTCTCGGCGCGGCAATGGGATTTATCGTTGGGATAGTGATTGTTTATCAAATTCTTTATACTGATGTTACCGATCATTTACCCGAATACGCTACGCT